>QMNL01000080.1 GCA_003647755.1 Candidatus Coatesiibacteriota bacterium | reverse complement strand
CTTTTCTTCTTTGGCGTTGATCCGTAGGTTGCACCTACGGCTACTCACGTTCATCCCCTTACGGGGATGCAGGAAGGACGCCTTCAGTTGAGCAGGCCCGGGCACGATTGGGGAAACTCCTCGTATTTGGCGGGTTGCATGAGTTGGGGGAAGGGGTGATGATCGACTACTTGGTTGCCGGCGGGCCGGTCATGATCCCGATCGTGTTGTGCTCGGTTCTGTCGCTGGCGTTGATCATCGAGCGATCGCTGGCCTTGAGAGACGAGCGGATCATACCTCCTGAGTTCATCCGTGAAGCGAAGCGACTTGTTGCGGCTGGGAGGGAGGATGAGTTGCTTGAGCTATCGAGAAAGAGCCGGACGCCGATTGCCAAAGTGATTCACACGACGATTCTATCGCGTAATCTGCCGAGCGATACGCTTCGGGAGGTGGTGCAGAGCGTTGGCAAGGACCAGGCGAATAGGCTCTCGCGGTATCTGACGGTGCTGTCAACGATAGCCAGCATTGCCCCTCTTCTAGGCCTGCTTGGGACTGTAACGGGGATGATCAAAGTCTTCAGCGTTATCTCCAGCAAAGGCGTAACCAATCCCTCCGACCTCGCCGGAGGCATCTCCGAGGCGCTGCTGACGACGGCCGCTGGACTTGTAGTGGCCATCCCGACGCTCATCGCCCACAGCTATTTTTTCAAACGGACAAACACCTACGTTCTGCGCATGGAGGAGATAACGTTGGGGATGGTCTCGAGGCTCTCGCGCGACAGGCGAGAGCGGGCGAACCGGCAACATGAGGGCGCATTGGATGTGGATGACTGGATCAAGATCGACGGGGGAGATTAAGGGGTCAATGTCCTCCCGATCAGCCGTTGAGGAAATGCTCCTGAACAAAACTGTTGACAGTAGTTGGTCATGTTCATAGAATTCGGCGAAAAGCCGAACTCAAGCTGTAATAGCCTAATTGTTGGGTAACAGGATATTTATTGGGGGCTTTTTTGAGCTCAATCAGTATTGCTAGGTTGCTCTCGCTGGGGCGGTGAGCATTAACCACATCACTAATTTGACAGGAGACTTTCGGTGAAAGACGAGTATATGCGTTTGTTCGTCCTGTTGTTGGGATTGTTTTTAGGTCTCGTTTTCTCGATGCCGGCCCAGTGCGGAATAACTGGCGTCATTAAGGGCGAGGTCAAGGATGCCTCGACGGCAGAGCCACTTCCCTTTGCCGACATCTTGATATCTGGTCCCGCACTTCTTAAGCCCTATGCTTTCTCAGCGGATAAGGATGGCAAGTTTGTGAGAGCTGGCTTGCCGCCGGGAACATACACGATAGAGGTGGTTTACATTGGCTATCTGAAGAAGAAGATCACGAATATAAAGGTTACAATGGATAGGACGACCATTGTCAGCGTTCAGCTGAGGCAGCGTGTGGCTTTGGAGAAGGAGGTCGAGGTTGTTGCTCAAAGCCCCTTGATAGAGAAGGAGGTTTCGGGCACTTCCGACGTGATTGCCGGCGACTATATTGAGGATATGCCCATCGAGGGTCGTGCCTATCAGAATGCCCTGAAGATACTTCCCGGCACACTGATCGATCGCGACCAGCAGATACACATGAGGGGTGGCCGGACTGGCGAGGTTGGGTTCAAGGTGGACGGGATGAACGCCCAGGACCCAGTGACCGGTGGCTACGGCACAAACGTCAACATGAACGCTGTCGAGAAGATGGAGGTCATCACCGGTGGTTATGACGCGGAATACGGCGGCAATATGTCGGGCATGGTTAACGTCGTAACCAAGAGCGGGACTGACACATTCCACGGTGATGTGCATTTCAACTATGAGAACGCAGACCTGGACGGTGTGCAGTATCAGTGGCGGTTATACAACCCGGGCTTCACGTTGAAAGGCCCGGTGATTCACGAGAAGCTCAACTTCTTCATCTCGATCGAGCTGGAGGACAGCAAGAGAATGTTCCCTGCCGCCAAGTATCCTCAGGACGATTACGGGGCTGGCACGTGGAAGGAGCTCGGTGGGATGGCGAAGTTCACTTGGCAGGCGACGATCGATGACAAGTTTGTCTTTCAATACTTCTTCAACACTGTTGAGACGAGGCCGGGTGCTGATTGGATGGATCCTGTCCACATGTACACCATGAGGTTTGATTACAATTTTGTTTTGGTCAACCATACTCACACTTTCTCACCAGAACTGGTTCTCGAGACGTTCCTAGGCGTGGGGAAGCAGTATCTTGAGGCGAAGGTTGAGGACATGGACTGGCACGACTATGAGCCGTGGATCCTTCCAGTCGTCTGGGACGAGGGTCGTTTCTATGGCGATAAGCAGTATGGGGGCAAGGGCGACTATCCTGTCTGGCAATGGCGAGATGTTTGGATGGGGTATTTCAGCTCAAACGTGACTTGGCTCAAAGAGGACCACAGGTTTAGAGCCGGCACAACCGTCAACTACATTCACTATGGTGGTGAGCTCGCCGTCCTGCCATATTACTTGGTTACGTCTCCGGATGACTGGTCACCCAATCCTGCGCAGATTGAGTTCTATCGGAAGCGGCATTTCTACATGAACAAGGACAGGTGGGACACGAACCACGGGGGCGTCTATGTTCAAGATAGATGGAGCCTCGACGAGAAATATGACCTCCCGGTCTTTCTGAACTACGGGTTGCGTTTCGACTGGCAAGAGGCTAATAATGGGAGCCAGACATCGCCGCGGCTGGGTATTACATATACGCCAGATGAGAAGACGAAGTTTCGGTTCCAGTATGGTTGGTTTTTCCAGGTTATTCAGCTCGCGGATGCGATGGCGCAGGAGACACAATACATATATGAATATGGGTCGAAGTCCTCTCGGGAGGGGACGCTGGACATCAATTATTACCGTGGTGCAACGGGGCTGCGCAATCCAATCACGAAGGCTTTCGAGTTCGGCGTGGAGCGGGAGGTGTTCCCGGACGTTTCCCTCGGCGTAACTTATTTTCACAAGGATATACAGGACCTGCTCCAGCAGGTGGACGTGAATCCTGACCCGGCGATTTACGAGTGGCAGATGAAGAATGTTGGTGGGGCGTGGGCCAGGGGTGTTGAGGTCAAGATCAAGAAATCCTTCAGCAAGAACTTTGAGGGCCGAGTCTCCTACACCTACCAGGAGGCGAAGGGAATCGGTGTGGACAACTATGGCAAGTTGACCGGGAAGGAGACTTGGCTGGACTGGGACATTCGCCACGCCTTGGCGGTATCGTTCAATGCGGAGCTGCCTTACAGCATATTCTTGAATGGGGTCTACAGCTACCGCTCTGGCTATCCTTACACATCAGAGTATTTGGTTAGGGACGAGGAGACCGATCAGCTGGATCGCAAGCAAGACAAAGTGAACGAAAGTCGTGAGCCATACTACAGCAATTTTGATGTAACAGTGATGAAGGAGTTCAAGGTTCGAGATTACACGTTGACCATGCTGGTGCAAGCCTACAACCTGTTTGACCATAGTAACGTGTCGCACATGGATGTTCTGAAGCAGGAACCTGATGGTTACAGCGCTGGGCGACGACTGCAGTTTGGGATTAAGTTCGAGTTCTAGACCTGAAGCGACCGATACTTAACCGAGGGTTGTGCCGGGCTGTGCTGGTGTCTGTGAGATTTTGTATTCCCGGTTAGTGGGCGAGAATTCACGTGGCCAGAGGAATCTATTAGAAGAGGATTAGGGAGAGATTTAGTGATAAAGCCGAGGACATTGGGCACGGGGTCGCCCATAAGATCATCGTTGGTTTTGCTCTGCACCTTGTTGATCCTGGCGTGCTATTGCTGGGCAGAGGCGCCTGGCGAGAGTGCCTCATCAGTTGGTGCTGCAGCGCTCGCCGGAGGCGGTCCGACGACCGCAACCTCAGCCGTGGCGACACGGGCGACAGTTTCGACGACAAGCACGTCGGCGGCGGCAACTCCCTCTGCCAAGCCAAGCAAGGCGGCAGGGCCTGCGGAAACGAAGAAGGCAGGAGGCTGGGGCTGATCAAGCTTTTCAAGGAGGGTGGGCCGGTGATGTGGCCGCTGTTGTTGTCGCTTTTGATCGGCATCGTGTTCACGATAGAGCGGGCCATAGTGTTTTGGATGGGCAGGATCAACCCCCGCGAGTTCATGATGAAGGTTAACTCGTTTATCGGTAAGGGCGATATAAAGGGTGCGATGGCGTTGTGCGATGCAAGTAGGGGGCCTATCCCGGTTGTTATCAAGGCGGGACTTCTTCGGTGGGACAAAGGCCGTAAACATGTTGAGAGGGCGCTCGAGACGGCAGGTGCAGTAGCCATGTCCAAATTGGAAAGGGGGCTGCCCGTCTTGGCCAGTGTTGCCAACATCTCACCTTTGATGGGCTTTCTTGGCACGGTAACAGGCATGATAAGGTCGTTCGGAGTTATTGCGAAGGCTGGTCTATCCAATCCAGGGCTCGTCGCTCAAGGTATCTCCGAGGCGCTGATAACGACCGCGTCGGGCCTGATTATCGCCATTCCGACGCTTGCGGCCTATAACTACTTCACAAGTGTTGTCGCCAAGACGTCGCTTCAGATGGATGAGTGCACATCGCAGTTACTTGATCAATTGCAATGAGGTTCAAGCGCCGAGGCAGCATTAAGGCTACTATCCCGTCCTCCTCAATGGGGGACATAGCGTTCCTTCTGATCGTGTTTTTCATCGTTACCACCACGTTCAGTGTGGATAAGAGCAAGGTGAACTTGCCTCAAAGCCTCGAGCGAGAGGCTACTGTTCCAGGCGCTGCCATAATCGTCATTGATAGAGATGGCAACGTACTTCTCTCCTCAGGGGACAAGAACCCAGAACCTCGCGGCATTGATGACGTGACGATCTTCGCCCTGAACTTGGTAGCGCGGGCGCCTCAGACGCAGTTCACGATCAAGGCGTCTAGGGACGTGGAGTACCGGTATGTTGACAAGGTTCTGGAGCAGTTGCGCGATGTGAATGCGCGCAATATTTCGCTCTTGACGGTTCAGAAGGTTCGGGCTTCTGCTGGTTAGGGGAACGACATGAGATTCAAGAGCAGGCTGAAGATTGATGAGGAGTTCAATTTATCCTCTACTGCGGACATCGCTTTTCTCCTGATAATCTTCTTCATGGTTACAACTGCTTTCGGGACTACGAGGGGGTTGGAGATGACCCTTCCCAAGAAGCAGAAAACACAGGAGGCTACCACCACGGAGGCGGTGTTGATCGAGATACACCGGGACGGGAGCATTAGCCTCGACGGCATGCCGTCCTCGGTCTCGGATATACAGTCGTATCTGGAGCCGAAACTTGCACGAAACCCCAATAAGTTCGTGTTGGTGAAATCCGACCTCTCGGCCAAGTATAAAGTGCTGGTATCGGTGATCGACGAGTTGAGGCAGGCGAACGTCAAGAACATCTCGATACCGACCCAGAAGGAGATTCAGCAGTGGGGGCAGTATGCGGGCGGAGGGTCGTAGTTGCAGGTCGCATCTGAGGGCTGTAGCATCATTTAAGCGTTTATGAAGCAAGTGCAAGCATTTTGCACGTTAGCATTTATTGATCATGTAGGAGGTCAATCATGAGACATTTTTATCGCGTGTTATTTCCAGCTATTGCGGTCATTTGCGGGATACTCATTGCCCCTGCTGGGGTGTTTGCCGAGAAGCCAGCCACGGGGGTTGAGCTTGCTGCCTCGGACAATCCCTTGGAGCTGATCAAGAACTATAAGGGCGAAAAGATCAATTTTGCGCTGGACATTGCAGCCTTCAAGCTCTACGACGCGCCGGGCGCCAAGATCGAGGTTTACTATGAGATACCGAACTCGGCGCTTCAGTTCAAGCAGATCGCCTCGGGCGAGATGGCCACGTCGCTGATCATAGTTGTCAGGGTGCTCGACAAGGACGGCAAGACCGTGAAGGAGGCGGCCAATCGCGGTTCGACGAGGGTGAAGAACCAGCAGGAGGCGACAAACCCGGACCTGGCAGGGAAGTTCGTGTCATCGTTCAACCTCGATCCTGGGCACTACGTTTTCGAGGTTGGCGTGAAGGACAACGTCAGTGGTAAGATCGGCGTGCAGAAGAGGGAGTTCGAGGTCAAATCGATACCCCAGGGTAAGCTTGCACTTAGTAGCGTTGAGTTCGCTAAGGATGTTGAAAAGGCCAAGGAAAACGAGCAATCAGGCTTTCTGAAACCGACGCTGAACATGGTGGTTACGCCTCAGCCCAGCCGCACATATCATCTTGGGGACACGCTGTCGGTTTACTTCAACGTGTACAACCTGAAAGTCGATAACGCGGGCAGGCCGCGGTTTAAGGTTACCTACAAGTTCAAGCGCGAGGGCGATAGGCGGATCATGCGGCAGATAGTAGAGGGCAAGCGCGTCAAGGGCGAAAACCAGAGCCACCTGTATTCATTCTCTCTAAGACCTACGTACAAGGGCACCGATAAGCGCGAGTTCGAGATCGGCAACTACACTCTGTTCATAAAAGTCAGTGATGAGCTGGCCGGCAAGGCAGTTGAGACGAAGGAGCCGTTCAAGATAGTAAAATAGACATCCGTTTAAGCCCATGTCTCGTGATTCTCGTGCCAGAGCAGCCAGATTGGTGAGAACCATGGAGTCAGGCTGATTGTTTTACCAATGCTGATCATGGAGAATATATTGAGAGTTAACCTATTTATTGAACTAGTTCTAGGAGGAAAGTCTGATGCGCATTTCTAGCACTCAAGCCCTGTTATTCGGTTTGCTGGCTCTTGTGATAGCTGGCGTGTTTTGCTTTAGCCAGGCCGCGTTTGCGACCGAGGAGAACAACGGCGACGGGACCTACACCGGTATCTCGAAGGACAGGAGCTGCACGTGGTGGCCTGATGAGAGCACACTTGTCCCCAAGGAGGACAAGGCCAAGATAAAGAAACTGTTCGAGGCGCTGGAGAAGAAGCTGGAGAAAGACGGCCTAGACTCCGTGAAGTTTCCGTGGATGCCGCCTGAGAAGGCCGAGAAGAAAGCCGAAAAGAAGGCTGAGAAGAAGGAGCTTACCGAGCAGCAGAAGAAGTGGGAGAAGGAGGAGTCTTTTGAGGACCCCGAGCGTTCGCCGAATGTAGTGATCCCGAGCAAGG
>QMNL01000079.1 GCA_003647755.1 Candidatus Coatesiibacteriota bacterium | reverse complement strand
CCCTTTTCGATCTTTCTCTTCGCCTGACGCGCGGCTTTTGACAGCTGGAGCTGCCGGCAGGTTCACAGATTCCGGCGGTTCTGTTAAACTATTGTCGGGCGTGCTCTGTCTATACTCTCGAACATGGACTTGAAACTGACATGGCAAGGCGAAATGAGAACGAAGTGAATGATGTTGTCAGACGAGCACAAGAAGGCGATGGTCAGGCGTTTGAGCACCTATTCAAACAGTTTGGGCGGTCGCTCTACGGAACGATCGAGCGGATCGTCGGCGACAGGGACGGGGCGGAGGAGCTTTTGCAGGATGTTTTTCTTAAGATATACCAGAAGCTCGGCTCGTTCGACCACCGCTCGAGCTTCTACACTTGGGCGTATAGGATCGCTGTGAACATGTCGTTGAACCACCTGAAGTCGAGGCAGTCGCGTCGGGAGACGCGGCTTGAGCCGGAGCAATGGGCAGCCAGGCGCTCGACCTCGGACAGGGATGAGGATGCGGGCTTGATGCGGGAGGCAACACGTGCGGCGATTCAGAAAGTTCCTCCGAGGCAGCGTGCGGTGCTCGTCATGCGTATTTACGATGGGATGGACTACGCGACGGTGGCCAAGACACTCGGATGTTCCGAGGGCGCGGCCAAAGCGAGTTTTCACCAAGCGATGCAGAAGCTTCGGAAATATTTGAAGGATTTTGCGTAGGCAACTGAGATGAACTGCAAGGATTACGAGAATCTGTTTGACGATTATCTGCTTGGGTCTGTTGGAGGCGAGCAGTGTCGGGAGCTTGAGGAGCACGTGGCCTCATGCAAAAGCTGCCGCCAGAAGCTGGATGAGGCGAGGTCGCTTCACGATGCGCTGAAAGCGTCGCCTGGGTCATTGAGCGAGGAGGAGTGGGAGCGGATCGCCAGGAAGACGCTCACCAGGCTGCGCGATGAGATGGCCAAACCAGCGCGTGATGGCGTATTGTCGAGGCTTGCCGGGCTCCTGAGGCCGTGGTTGAGGCCTCAACCGAGGCTTGTGCTCGCACTGTCGTCGGTGATTGTTGTCGGTTTCGTCCTGGTCTTCTCGCTGATCTGGTTCAGCAGCGCAGAGCAGCGCTTGGCGTCGCCCAATCCAGACCTATATCGCCTCCGGACCGACCAGGCGCAAGGCCAGTGGACAGGGGACGAGATCGCATCCGTAATAGCTGGTGTAGAGAAAATACTTTCAGAGAAAAACGGCGAGGTGATCGAGGCATCAAGTCCGGACTCGGTGCTCGATGCGATCAGCTCAGAAAGCGATCTGGACGAGACTGCTCCTGAGGCCATCGATTTGCAGATAAGAGAGGCCTCCGACATGTGGGGCATAAACGGCTACTACTCGGACATACTCAACGCATCACCAACGGAGATGCGATCAGCAATAAAAGAAGTGTTTGGCAACATTAAGGACGGAAGTTAGCTAACTGCCAGAAACGTGAGAGACCGTTTTACGGTGTGAACCAACTACACAAAAAAGGAGAAAGGGAAGATGCTGAAAACAAGATATAGCTACGTGGCAACTGCCATCGTGGCCCTGGTGTTCTGCTCGGGCGTGGCTTTTGCACAGCCGGGCATGGGCTTTGGACCGTGGGGTGACGAGCCAAACCAGGCCAAAAGAGGCCAGACAAAAGAGATCCTGTCCACCGTTTATCTGATGGAGTTGACGAAGGAGCTCAAGTTGACGAAGGAGCAGGGGCTCGACATAGCGGCCATCATTGAGAAGCGCGAGAAGGCAAAAGTCGAGCATCAGAAGGTGATACGAGAGGCGCTGAAAGGGATCAAGTTCCAGCTCGGAAAGGATAAGCCCAGCCAGAGGAAGCTGAGAAACTACATCACCCAGATCACGTCTGCGCGCGACAAGATGGCGGACGAGCAGAGGAAGGGCAGGGATGAGATTCTGGCGAAGCTCTCAGTAGAGCAGCAGGCGAAGTTCATTGTCTTCCACCTGAAGTGGATGAAGAAGCTGCAGCGCATAAGGGAGCACATTAGAGGCGAGAGGATGCGCCGGCGAGACAGGCCTGGGCGAATGGGCGGCGGCCCGCGTGGCATGAAGTAGGAGACAGACAAAGGCTGCATAAGGCCGAAAACGAACTGTTAGACCTTAGGGGGACATGTTCCGGGGAGCATGTCCCTCTTTTTGTCAGGGATGCCTCTTCAACTGTTGGAAGACGACGCGTAAGCTGCGGATTCAATGTGCATCTGAGCGCCTCCATTTGCGCCAGCGGAGTGCGAGCTCCAGCAGACCTCTGAGTATTCCGAGCCCATATCCAAAATGGATCAGAAAGAAGCACAGCGGGAACAGAGCAGCCGCACGGGCCTTGCCCGGGAAGGCTATGCCCTTTCGCCGTGCGTAGGTCAGGCCAAAGACAATGGACAGGGAGATGTACAGTATGCACGCATCACTGTAAACCCATAGCTCCTTACCCGAAGCCCACGGCAGCCGAGCCAGAACAGCGATCACCGCCACTGCGAACAACAAAGGAAGTAAGTAGTAGGCCCGCATGAGACGTGGGTGCAAGTAAAAGATGAAGACCTTCGACCAGCCCATCGCCACAAACTGCCGAAAGAGCCGGCCAAGCGAGGCGCGACTGAAATAAAGCGTCCTGATCTCGGGCGAGTAGTATATCTTCATGCCGCTCTCAACCATGCGGAAGTTGAACTCGGCATCCTGGCCCTTCTTCAGAAACTCGTTGAACCCACCAACCTTCTCAAAGACCTCTCGCCTGTAAGCCCCGAAGGGCACGGTATTCACGTATCCCGGCCTATCGCTGTACCTGAATGCAGCGCCTCCAGACCCGAAAGGACAGTTCTGCGCAACGCTGATGACGTCGGCAAGAGGCGTGTCGCCCTGCCCCTGAACAAGCCTGCCGCCCACGCAGTCCGCACCAGTGCGATCAAGCGTCTCGAGGTTCTTAGACAGAAAATCTGGAAAGACGGCGCTGTGGGCGCCGAGGATGATAATCACATCACCCCGCGCTGCCTCAATGCCCAAGTTCAGGGCAACCGGAGTGATCCGCTTCTGATTCTTGATGACTCGCCCATTGCCCATCTTTTGCAGCTTTGCCTCGGCGACCTCCGCGGAGCCATCGTCGCTCATCCCGTCCACAACGATCACCTCAAATCGCTCTCTCGGCAGGTCGCTCGACGCAAGTGCATCCAGGTTCGCCTCGATGCTCGCTCGCTCGTTGCGCATCGGGATCACAACCGAGACTACAGGCCTCCCGTCGCCTCTAGTGGGCCAACCCATCATGCCCTCTCCTAACCTTCTGCTTGCCGATTCACATTCTCGCCCAATGTGAGATTCGAATACGCCTCGAGCAGCTTAACCTCCTCAAGCGGCCAGTTATACTTCTCCTCGAAGAGCCGCCGGCCAACATCACCCATTGCTAGCATCCGCTCAGGCGTGGATGCAAGCTCGTCCACCGCAGCAGCTATAGCCCTGGGATCCTTGGGGTCCACGCAGACGCCGCAGCCCGCCCCCTCGATGATCTCGGGCCAGACGGAGAAATTGGATGCTATGACAGGGAGGCGAGCGGCCATGTAGTCAAATACCTTAGTGCCCAGCATCTCCTCGTGACTTGGCGCAGGCAAAATACAATTCATTCCTAAGTCCGCATCGAGCAAATAGTCATATACCTTATCCAGCGACGCCCAACCCAAATACTTAACATTTCTGCGCCCAGCCAAAATCTCCTCTCTAAAACTCCTGCTGTGAAACTTGCCCACAAGCCAAAGCTCGGCAGCAACCTTCATAAAACCAAGCGCCTCAACAACATTCGCAACGCCTCGCATTCTCGTCAGGCTCCCAACATAAATGAGCCGCAATGGACGGCTACCATCGAATACCTGCCTCGGCCTGTCCGGGAGAAGTGGAAAGTAGTTCCTGACCAACACCGTGTTTGGACCCAAAAACCGCCTCATTGCATAGGGTTCCGCCACAACCACGAGCTGAAATCGCCGAACCGCCATCATCTCCAGGCTGCCGAACAACCACGCTAGCGGCCTCTTGAGCAATCGAGGAAGCCATGTCTTCTTGGCCAACGTCTTCAGAACATCCTCGTGCACGTCATAAACAACCTTGCATCTGCTGAAGATGCTCAGCCAAAATCCCATCGGCACGAGCTCGGGATCGTGGAAATGGAGGGCGTCCGGCCTAACTTGTCGATAACATTTGCAGATCGACCGGTAAGCCCTTAACGTGCCGAGTAGTTTCCCGCCTCTTCTCTGGAACGGGTGGAGCTGCACGCCCTTGACCTTCTTGTTGGGCAGGTGCTCTGCTGGGGACCCGACGGCGACAAGGTGGACGTCATATCGTTTTGCGAGGGAGACGGCTTCCTTTTGAAAGACTCTGGGGTCATCGATAGAATGCAGCGAGCTTGCGACGAGGATTTTGGTCTTGTTCTCAGTCATATACCTTAGAACACTCCGCCATAACGTAACCAACTGATGCAACAACCTCTCGCCTGCTCATCGCAAATCGCTCACGTCTCAGACCGTTCACCGGCGTTTCATCTTTCGCAGTATGGGTAGCGCCATAACCACAAGATTCGTTAGCAGTGGACCGATGATAGTCTGAACGATATGCCGGAGATGTGCGTCGCTCGGACATTTCCCTCCAAGGAACACCAAGGAGCGAAGGAGCCACCATCTGGCCTGAAGCCCTCGTTTTCTGAAGAAAGCTCGCCTCGCAATGGCATAGGCGAGTGCTCCTCTCTTTCTGCGCTCATTATGGCGAAGCCGTCGCTCAGGTTCCATCTCGTCACGGTCTACAAATGATGCGATTCGCTGCCAGACCTCGCTGAACTTAGGAAACCAGGTGGAGTCCGGCAGGGGGAAGGTTGGGTCCAGGTAGTATATGACGAGGGCCCAGCTCTCGTATCTCTCAAACAAAGTTGGTTCATGCTCAAGCGCTGTCTTAAAGCTTTTCATGGCCCTCTCAACGTCCGAGGCGATCAAGTGGCCGCAGGCGATCCTGAGCCATGTTGTCGCCAGATGTTCGTCCTTGATGCGTTGCGGGATTGCATCGCCCATCGCCTCGAAATGCCGCCTCAGGGCCTTCAGGTGCATAGCCCATTGCTCCGCCGGATTGCCAGAAAGGCTACCAGTCCTGACTGTGTAGAACGCTACGACATCCCGATGAGGCATGAACCTGCACCCCGCCGCCCAGAGCTTGAACCGCAGGTCGGTGTCCATGGAAAACCTCATCTTGCTATCGTATCCGCCAACTCGCTCAAGCCACTCGCGCCTCACCATGAAGCCGGGCGTCGGGTAGTGCGGTGGAAACGGCCCCATGGTTCTGTCCAAGCGACTATGCTCCACTCGCGTCGTTTTTATCGTGGTGCCGTTACGCGCATCGACCGCCCTGCATGACCCGTAGCAGACCCCAATATCAGGATTATCATCGAGAAGTCTCGCCTGAATCTCCACCTTATCGACAGCGAAGCGATCGTCTGAGTCCAGAAAACATAGATATTCTCCGCAGCTGGCCCTGATGCCCGCATTCCGCGACGAGCCGGCACCCTGGTTTTCCTGCGTTACAATGACAACTCTATCCCTGTATCGCTCAAGGATGCTCGCGGTCCCATCGGTCGAGCCGTCGTTGACGACCACGACCTCTACATCAGAAAGCGTCTGCGCAAGGGCGCGCTCGATGGCCTCCGCGACGTGCGCCTCGTCGTTGTAAACAGGAATGATAATGCTGACCTTGGGCCGCTTCTGAGCATTCACCTCGACTTCTGCCATCATTTGCCCGGCCGACTCGAACTGTTTCTGCACACCTTGCGAGCTGTTCGCGCAAGCGCTGTGCAGATTCGTCCCGAAATATGTCTCGTAAACCTCTTGAGCGTCTCCCGTTCTACCTGCTGAGGCAGATGTCCCCGACCATCCGCTATCGCAACTACCAGCCATTTGAATGCCTGATAGAATCTGCCAGTCGAGAACGCCTGCCGGGACATCGCATAGGCCAGCGCTGACTTGACGCGGCGCAGACTGCCAAAGTGGTAACGGGCATTGTCCTTCACAGACAGAGCATCCTGCGCGGCCGAGATTATGTCCCGCCAAACCGCACTGTAATCCCCGATGCCATCGCCCTCGGCCAACGGATACTTCAGGTCTAGCTGCCTCACCAAGGGAACCCAGTGCATCGGCGATTCGAGCAGCCTGCGATCGTATCGCAGCGCAGCACACAACGAATCCACGGCGAGGTCATGTTCCGAACGGCCCAAATGGTATCCCGCCTGCTTCGTCCAGATTGCGGCTAACTTGCGCACGCGGACCTTGCGAGGCGCACGGCTGCCCATCCTCCTGAAGTGCTGCCTGTTGACAAAGAGGGCGCACCTGGAATGTTGCGGAATGTTCTGGGACATGCTCCCCGGCCGAACTCCCCGACGAGCGACCGCAATCTTTACCCGCCGGAAAACGCACCCCGCCGCCCACAACCGCCACCACATGTCGGAATCCTCAACAGCTTTTAACCGCTCATCAAACAGGCCAACCCTCTCGAACCACTCCCGCCGCACCAGCACCGCGAAAACAGGAAAATGGGGAGGAAAAACGTCGGTTCGGGGGTCATGCTCGGGCCTTGCGAGCGAGAAGTCACGAAGGACCTCGCCCGTGTCGATGTCAACGTCGAGCCAGCCTGCGTATGAAAGCCCAACCTGGGGCTCTCGCTCCATCACGGCTGTCTGGACCTCGGCCTTCCGGGGCAGAAACGTATCGTCCGAGTCGAGAAAACAGAGATACTTGCCGCGACTGGCCTTGATGCCGGTGTTCCTTGCGCCCGGCAGGCCGCGATTCTCCTGCCTGACGTGGACTATGCGGCCTTCATACCCCTTCAGGACCTCGGGCGTCCCGTCTGTCGAGCCGTCATCAACGACAATCACTTCGATCTCCTTCAACGTCTGCGCAAGGGCGCTCTCGATGGCGGCCGCGACGTGCCGCTCGTCGTTATAGACAGGAATTATGATGCTGACCAGATTGCTCATTCGCCTCAACCAAACACTTCGCACGTCATCGCCGGAATCTCCTGACAAGCAGCCAGGCAAAGCCCGGCGCGTGAGCCCCTCGACCCTTCATTGTCCCCACAATAAACCACTTAATAGCCTGGAGTAACCTCCGAGAGATGGCTGCGTGGAGTG
>QMNL01000078.1 GCA_003647755.1 Candidatus Coatesiibacteriota bacterium | reverse complement strand
TTATCGAGTCCCCTGACGACGCTGGAGAAGCCCCAGCCGGTCGTGAGTCCCAGCTGGTGCTGATAGTTGTCATATACGATCGTCAGCGTCACGCCGCGTGAGAGATTGTCCTCGCTCATAGCATCTCCTTCGCCATAATTCGCATCTGATTGAGTAAGCCACTAACCCCATTATGCACCAACGTGTCAAGTCCCACACCCGGGAGAATAGCCCCAATAATCGGATTAATGGCAAGGCAGATGGTGTGATGAACACGCTTTGCCGGTACGTAGAGGCTATGAGTTCGGCAGGCATCGGTCTGTAAGTTACACCTGGTGGGAGATTTTGGAGTGCGGGGGCGTGACGCGGCTTTCATTTGCGGTAGCTTGACACCGCTCCAAGAGACAGCTTCATCTCTTTCCAAAAGGCGATTGCTGCAGCGATGATTGACATGGGATCGATGTCGCGTCAAGCCGGGACGTGAAATGGCGGCGTCAAGCCGCCGCACTCCAAAGGGCTAGAACCATCTGCGTCAATCTTGGGGTGGCAGACTGCTCTGTCATCCTTGTCTTGAACTTTGCTGGGCGATCTATCACTATTGGGGAGCTGCACAATGAGAGAAGTGCTTCGGCGGACGAGGAAGGAATGAGCATAGGAGGCGGCATGATGGGCAAGATGTCAGTTACAGAAGCTCTGAAAAAGGTGCTGGATGATGAGCACTGGATGCGCAAGACGCTTTTGGGCGGCGTTCTGTTGTGGATACCGGTTCTTTTCTTCTTCCCCAAGGGCTACCTGATGCAGCTGCTCAGGGCGGCCATTCGGCGAGAGACCGACAGGGGCCTGCCCACGTGGAGCGCTTCGGAGTCCTTTATCCTCGGCGCAAAGGCTTTCGCGATATGGGTCCTCTATTACGTCTTGCCGGCGCTGTTCCTGTGGTTGGCGCACCTGAACCGCGCAAACCCTGCATACAGCACGCTTCTCACGATCGGGATAGTGTTAGCGGTTCTTTCAACGCTGTTTCTGCCGTGGGGTGCAGCGGTTTGGTTGAGCACTGGCTCCGTTAGAAGCGCCTTTGATATTCGGCGGCTGCTGAAGGTGTTCGGTTTCCTCGGTGAATACCTCGACGTGTTCGTTCGTTGTCTTCTGCTCGTTGTGTTTTCAGCGGGGATGCCATTTGCCGGGTTCTTCGCTGCGATGGCGTGTATGCAGTTGCTCGGCGAGGTTACGGGGAGGTACGTCGAGCAACCGGAGGCGAAGGACTGAGGGCTTCGCGGCGGGGAGGAGTGACCAGACGAGGGTCTGGGAATGTCCAGGCCAAGGGGCGAAGCGGCCGGCATGTGCCGTCCTGCTGGAGTTGGTTGGCAGCTGCTGATGGTTGACATCGCGTTGCTTTTTTCGTCGAATGCGTGCGATACGTTCGAGATTAGGAAGAGGTGTTAAAGATGAGTGATGACAGACAGGTAGCGCTCGTTACCGGGGCAGCCAGGGGGATTGGGAAGGCGATCGCCGTCCGGTTGGCGAGAGATGGGCTAGACGTTGTTTTGTGCGATCTGTTGGAGGCTGAGATGGCCGAGACCAAGCGCGAGCTGGAGTCGCTTGGCTCGGAGACGCTGACGTTCAACTGCGATGTAACCGATTCTGCGAAGGTTGACGCGATGGTGAAGGAGGCGGAGCAGCACTACGGGCGGCTTGATGTTCTGGTCAACAACGCTGGGATAACGCGAGATAAGCTCTTGATGCGGATGTCGGACGATGACTGGGGGAAGGTTCTGGCGGTGAATCTGACCAGCGTTTTCAATTGCACCAGGAGCGTGATACGTGGCATGGTGTCGCGCCGCAGGGGGCGTGTAATCAGCATCAGTTCCGTGATAGGGCTGATGGGCAACGTTGGCCAGGCCAACTACGGCGCCTCGAAAGCGGGGATTATCGGATTTAGCAGGAGCGTTGCGAGGGAGGTTGCATCTCGTGGTGTAACGGTCAACGTGATCGCTCCGGGCTACATCGACACGCCGATGACGCAGAACTTGCCGGAGAAGGCGAAGGAGCAACTGTTCAACATGATTCCTATGAAGCGACTTGGCCGGCCGGAGGATATTGCCAATGTGGTTGCATTCTTGGTTTCTGATGATGCAGGATACATCACGGGGCAAGTGATTAATGTGAACGGTGGGATTTATATGTAGTAGCGGCCTTTGATGGTCGGCGCAGTTTTGGTAGTTTAACTCTGGTAACAGGAGGTATTGCTGGAATGGCTTTCGACGAGAGTGTTGTTCTGGACACCATTGCAAGTAAGCTGAACGTCAAGAAGGATCGGCTGTCCAACGATGCGTCTTTCAAGGACGATCTCGGGGCGGATTCGCTTGAGTTGGCGGACCTGATAATGGAATTTGAGGATAAGTTCGACATTAAGATCTCCGAGGAGGACGGCGAGAAGCTGCTGACGGTCGGGGATGCTTTGAGTTACATCAAGCAGAAGGTTGAGGCTGACAAGTAGTTATCTGCTATACAGCTCTTGACTTTCTCGAGGCGACGGCACGTCAGTGAACTTTCCCGCCTTTTGGATGTGGATGTGCGCTGGCGGCTGTAGTCTAATCTCTGGGTGAACAGCGGCGCTTGTCATCGCGCCTCCCCGGACGGCCCGTCCGGTTAGTCAGGGATTGCACTTTCGAATGTCTCGGGAATCTGCTCCAAATATGAGGCATGATGCTTTGCACAAGCGAGTAGTGATAACGGGTCTGGGGGTGGTCTCTCCTATCGGGATCGGCGTTGATGCGTTTTGGGAGTCGTTAGTCTCGGGTCGGTCCGGCATAGGGCCGATAACGAGGTTCGATGCGTCGGATTTCCCTTCGCAGATAGCCGGCGAGGTCAAGGGGTTCGATCCGCTCGACTATCTAGAGTCCAAGGAGGTTCGGAAACTTGGGACCTTCATTCAGTTTGCGGTGGCGGCATCTCGGGAGGCGAAGAGCGACGCTGGGCTTGAGATCAACGCACACAACGGCGAGCGAGTTGGGGTTCACATAGGTGCTGGGATAGGGTGTCTGCCGACCATTGAGGAACAGCACAAGAGGTTGCTTGAGAGAGGCCCGAGGCGAATAACGCCGTTTTTCATCCCGAAGCTGATAATCAATATGGCATCAGGGTATGTTTCCATTCTATTCGGAGCGAAGGGACCCAACTCCGCCTCCGTTACTGCCTGCGCAACCGGCCTACACTCTATCTCCGAGGCGTTCTTCTGCGTTCGTTATGGACGTGCTGACGTGATGTTCGCCGGAGGTGCAGAGTCGGTGATCACGCCGCTTGCGGTTGGAGGTTTCTGCGCGATGCGGGCACTTTCTACGCGTAATGATGAGCCCGAGAAGGCCAGTCGCCCGTTCGATGCTGAGCGAGATGGTTTCGTTATAGCGGAGGGTGCAGGCATCGTGGTTTTGGAGAGCCTTGAGCATGCGAGGGCGCGTGGGGCGAGGATATACGCGGAGTTGCTTGGCGCAGGGATGAGCGGGGATGCTTATCACCTGACGGCGCCCGATCCGACCGGGGACGGTGCGGTGCGGGCCATGAAGGCGGCGTTGGAGGATGCGGGGCTTATTCCGGATGAGATTGAGCACATCAACGCTCACGGGACCTCGACCCAGCTGAATGACAAGATAGAGACAATAGCCATTAAGTCCCTGTTCAAGGAGCGTGCGAAGAAGATTCCCATCACGGCCAACAAGTCAATGGTGGGACATTTACTTGGCGGTGCTGGAGGTGTAGAGACGGTCGCAGCTGTTCTAGCAATGGATAGAGGTGTGATACCGCCGACTATTAACTACGAACATCGTGACGAGGAATGTGATTTGGATTACGTGCCTAACGTTGCCAGACGAACGCAGATTCGGACGACTCTGAGTAACTCGTTTGGCTTTGGTGGGACGAACGTTTCCATTGTCTTGAGGAAATTTGAGGAGTAGGCAGATTTGAGCGAATGCCCGGCCGAAGGTCGGATGGGTTTTCGCTCCATCTGTGGGGAAATGACTTCTGACGCCCAGAGGGACATAATAGATGCTAAGGTATTCGCCCTGCAGAAGAAGCTCGGCGTGAAGTTCAATGACCCGGCGATTCTGGAGCGAGCGATCACCCACACATCTTACTCGAATGAGATAGGTGCCTCGGCGTGCGCCAACAACGAGCGCATGGAGTTTCTCGGGGACGCCGTGCTCAAGCTTGTTATATGTGACTATCTTTACCGGCGATACCCTAATGTCCGCGAGGGGGACCTGACGAAGGTTCTGTCGTACGTGGTCAGCGACGCCGTTCTGGCCGAGCACGCCTCGGCGGAGTGCTTGGGCGAGGCAATTCTGTTGGGGAAAGGCGAGGAGATGACGGGTGGGCGGAGGAAAACGTCCATCCTGGCGGCCACGTTCGAGTCGGTTATCGCGGCGATATACTCTGACCAGGGCCTGCCGGAGGCGGCTCGGTTCATCATCAGCAGGCTGGGCAAGCAGATCACCTTCGCGGTTAACCACAAGGAGACGCTGAACTACAAATCGCTTGTTCAGGAGTATTGCGTTCATAAGTTCGGAGTCAGCCCGACATATCGAGTTACGGCTGAGATCGGGCCACCGCACGACCGTATATTCGAGGTTGAGATACTCATCGAGGACAAGGTGTGGGGCAAGGGCTCAGGCCGGTCGAAGCGGGAGGCGGAGCAGCGGGCGGCCAAAGAGGCGGTTGGTGCGTTAAAAGGGTCGGAGAGTAAGAAGTAGCGATGTTCGAAAGCCTGACGCTTAAGCTGCAGTCAGTTTTTCAGAAGCTCAGGGGCAGGGGGACGCTCTCGAAGAAAGACGTCTCCCTGGCGATGCGGGAGATTCGGCGTGCGCTGCTTCAGGCCGATGTCAATTTCAAGGTGGTGAAGGATTTCGTCGCGGAGGTGGAGCAGGATGCGATTGGGTCAGACATTTTGTCTGGCCTCAATCCGGGACAACAGGTTGTGAAGCTTGTCCACCAGCACCTGATCGGTCTTCTGGGCGAAAAGGTTGCCAAACTCAAGGTCGCCAGCAAGCCGCCGACCATCATAATGCTCGTGGGGTTGCAGGGCTCCGGCAAGACGACCGCGTGTGCTAAGCTAGCGAGGCTTATCAAGCAGGCGCACAGGTTCCCGCTCTTGGTTGCCGCCGACATTTACCGTCCGGCCGCCATAGACCAGCTGGAGAAGCTGGGCCGGCAGCTAGAGATCGAGGTCTTCTCCCGTGGCAAACAGGACCCCGTGAAGACCGCGCAGGAGGCGGTGCATTATGCGCGGCAGAAGGGCTGGGACACCATTATCATCGACACAGCAGGGCGCCTGCACATCGACGAGGCGCTGATGAGAGAGCTCAAACAGATGAAGAAGAAAGTCCAGCCAACGGAGATACTACTCATCGCAGATGCTATGACTGGGCAGGATGCTGTCAATATCGCGTCATCTTTTGACGAGCAGATCGGCATCGATGGGGTGATTCTGACGAAGATGGACGGCGATGCAAGGGGTGGTGCGGCGATCTCGATCCGGGCGGTAACGGGCAAGCCCATCAAGTTCATTGGCACAGGTGAGAAGCTTGAGATGATTGAGCAGTTTCATCCAGACCGTATGGCGTCGCGGATACTCGGTATGGGGGACGTTCTGACGTTCATCGAGAAGGCCGAACAGGCGATGTCGAGAAAGGAGGCTGAGGAGCTCGAACGCAAGATCAGGCGGGATGACTTCACGCTAGAGGACTTCATGGGCTCGCTCAAACAGTTGAAGAGGATGGGGCCTCTTGAGCAGCTGTTGGACATGATCCCTGGTATGGGCAAGTTGAAGGCGCTGAAGAACTTCGAGTTTGACGAGAACGAGATCAAACGTGTTGAGGCGATCATAGGCTCGATGACCAAGGAGGAGAGAGTCAACAGCTCCATCCTCAACGGCAGCCGGCGCAGGCGGATCGCACTTGGCAGCGGCACGCGAATTCAGGACGTCAATGCGCTGCTGAAGCAGTTTGGTCAGGTGAGGAAGATGATGAAGCAGATGAAGGGGAGAAAGGGGAGCTTACCGGCAGGCTTTAAGTTCTTAGGAGGTTGACTCTGCTCGGCCGTTGTTGTATTGTGTTATATTAACGGATAGGTGTAGTATTTTTTGGAGTTATTGAAGATAGAGGGAGTTCCTGTTTTGGAGGGTTTTGATGGCGGTTAAGATGCGGCTTACTCGTGTAGGCAAGAGGAAAAGGCCGTTCTATAGGGTGGTGGTTTGCGATTCTCGGGTGCCTCGTCAAGGTCGGTATCTCGATTTGGTGGGGACGTATGACCCTCTCAAGGAGCCTTCGGAGGTGAATCTAGACCACGACAGGATTCGCTCTTGGCTATCTAAGGGGGTTCAGCCGACGGTTACAGTCAAGAGACTACTCAGGATTACTGGTTTTTACTCGGAGCCCAAGCAGAATTCAGTTAATGCAGAAAGTGAGGTTTGAGGGTTCGGCCTTTTGAGTGACGTGAGTTGTATCGATTAGGAGAAAGGCGAAGCCTCTTCAGAACCTAAGAGCGGAGGAGGCCAGATGAAGGAGCTAATAGAGCAGATAGCCAGAGCTCTGGTTGACGACCCGGAGCAGGTTCAGGTGACCGAAATGGGCGGCGATAAGACCTTGGTTTTCGAGCTCCGTGTGGCACAAAACGATCTGGGCAAGGTAATCGGAAGGCAGGGGCGGACCGCCAGAGCGATGCGGATTATTCTGGACGCCGCTTCCAAAAAGATGAGCAAACGAGCAGTTCTGGAGATCGTAGAGTAGAGCGCCGAAACCCAGGCACCAAAACAGGCCTCAGCTCCACTATCGAACGCTAGCCTTACCGTTCGGAGGGGGGGTTTTGCGGCTCTTTCAGGCTCGATTGAGCAAATGACGTTGGGCACAATGAACCCACAATACTGCACGGTAGGAAAGATAGTAAGGCCTCACGGGGTCCGGGGAGAGGTCAAAGTTATCCCAATGACCGATTTCCCCGAGCGATTCGGGACGAGGCGGGAGCTTTTCATTGAGCCTCCCGATGAACCGACTCCGATGATCGTCGAGTCGGTGAGGCCTCACAAGAGGGCTTTTCTGATCAAGTTCAAGGGAGTTGACACGATTTCCGATGCCGAGATGCTTGTTGATAGGTTTGTTCGGGTTCCAGAGAGCAGCCTGCCTGCTCTGGAGGATGGGGCATACTATTGGCACCAGCTGGAGGGTCTGTCGGTTATAGATGA
>QMNL01000077.1 GCA_003647755.1 Candidatus Coatesiibacteriota bacterium | reverse complement strand
TTCACGCTGAACGAGCACGTTGCACCAGGCGACTACCTGTTCGTCGCGGCCCTCAGCCGCGCCCGCGAGCCTTTCCGCCCCATCGGCGACATCGCCACCGTGCAATTTCGGATCATGTAGAGGCGAATTGCAGTGGCAAGGCCACACCATTAGTCTGGGCGAGGTCAGTGGAGGCGAGCTCGGCACGTGCGAGCCGACCGGGCTGCGTCGCGGGGTAAAAGGAAGTATGGGAGTGGAGACACTCCGCCGAGCTGACCGGGTGCGCCCTGAGGTAAAAAACTATGGGAGGGAGACACTGGGTCGGGAGGGGAGACACTCCGCCGAGCCGATCGGGCTGCGTCCGGAGGTGAGAGGAGCTACGGGAGCCCAGACACTGGGCTGGGCGCGGAGACACTGGGTCGAGTGCCGTGGGCACTCAGAAGAAGAGCGAGGTGGCGATTTCCTGCGGGTAGCGCTTGGACATCACGTTGTAGATGTAAGCTTCGATCTCGTCCGCAGTTTGGAAGCCGAGCGCTTTACTGGCTATTTTAAGGGATTCGCATAGTCGAGAGCTCCTGATGACTTTTTTTACGGCTGGGATGGCGACAGGGTTCATGCTCAGTTCATCGACGCCGAGGCCCATGAGCATGAGTGCGTAGAGCGGCTCGCCCGCCATCTCGCCACATACGCCGACGCGGACTTTGTGACGGTGGCCGGCCTCGACGACCATCTTGATGGTTCTGAGGACTGCCGGATGCAGGGGGTTGTACAGGTATGCGACCTCTTCGTTAGCTCTGTCTATAGCAATGGAGTATTGAATGAGATCATTCGTCCCTATGCTGAAGAAATCGCACTCTGGTGCGAGAATGTCGGCGGTTAGCGCGGCTGAGGGTATCTCGATCATGATGCCAACTTCCATATCGGCGTTGAAATCTACATGTGCTTTTCTGAGTTCTTTCTTGCACTCCTCGATTATCGCCTTGCCCTTTTTGAGCTCCTCGATGCCGCTTATCATTGGGAACATGATCTTGAGGTTTCCATGCAAGCCTGCTCTGAGTATTCCTTTAATCTGGTTTTTGAATATCTCCCGACGTGAGAAACAGAGGCGTATCGCGCGGAGGCCGAGTGCCGGATTCCGCTGCGGGGGCATTTCGACCGCATCAACAAGCTTCTCGCCGCCGATGTCGATTGTTCTGATTGTTGCCGAATGTGGAGCGATCTCCTCCGCGACCTGTTTGTAGCTTGCGAGATGCTCCTCCTGAGTGGGGATGCGTCCTTCGCGTATGAAGAGATACTCGGTTCTATAAAGGCCGATGCCGGCGGCTCCGTGCCTGAGAGCGGTCTTCACGTCCGCCGGCGATTCGATGTTGGCCTCGATCGCGAGCCTAAAGCCGTCCCTGCTCTCGGCCGGTAGATCGGCGGCAGAGAGCAGCTCTATAACGTAGTATTTGTAGGACTGTCGCTTGTTCTCATATTCGGCCAGCTGTTTCCGGGTTGGCGAGAGGATCACCTTGCCGTCAATCCCATCGACAATCATTCTGGTTCCCTGTTTGACGTTTTGGAGCACGCCTGTGGCGCCGACAACGGCGGGTATTTCGTGCGCCTTTGCGATTATCGCTGAGTGAGACGTCTTGCTGCCGAGCTCCGTTACAAAGCCCACTATCCGCGCCGTATTTATCTGCACTGCCTCCGATGGGTTGATATCCTGTGCCACCACAACTGAGCCTTCTGGAGCCTCGTCTAGGCAGCATATTCCACCGCCTGGACCGAGATTTCGGAGAATCCGATTCTTAATATCGTTCAGGTCTGCCACCCGGGTGGATAGATACTCGCCGCCCAAGTTAGCGAGCATTTTGTTGAATCGGCCCACGTGCTCCGAGACCGCCCACGAGGCGGTAACCTTCTGTTCCTCGATGATCTTGATGACATCGTTGCGGAGGGCATCGTCCTGCAGAAGCATGATGTGTGTGTCCAAGACCGTGGAGAGCTCTTTAGCCTTGTCGGCGCCCAGCCTCGCTCTGATGGTCTCGATCTCTTTCATGGATTTTTTGATGGCTGAGAGGAATGCCTTAACTTGTTTGGGGACACGCTTCTCCGGAATGGTTTTTCGCTCAACTCGCTGGAGAGTTCTGCTAAGTATGAACGCCCGGCCGATCGCTATCCCCGGCGAGGCATTGATCCCGGTGAAAACCCGCCTCATCTGGGCGACTCCTCTGGCCGGATGAAGTTGTTTTCGGCCAGTTGCAGCAGTTTCGCCATGGCCTCGTTCTCATCATCGCCTTCCGCACGGAGCGTTATTTTGCTACCGGCGATAATGCCTAGTGCGAGAAGTGCCCAGGGACTTTTCCCGTCAGCGATCTCATCGCCGAACTGCACCACTATCTCCGATTTGAACGACTTGGCCACCTCCACGAGGGACATAATCGACCTCAAGTGCATCCCGAACTCGTCCTTGATCGTTACTTGTTCCTCACGCATCAGAAGAGCTCACTAGTGGCGTTGATCATACAGTTAGCAGAATCCCAATGAGAATCAGGCCGCAGATGACAGCCCCGATTTTCCCCGAGGAGACGTTCCTAGACCGAAGAATAAAACAAACAACGATAATTGGCAAAACAGATATGAAACTGAACCAATGGATGTTGCACTCTGCAAACGAGCTGTGGTTCCATGAGAGCAGGACTCCGGCGACAGCGCCGAGTAATACGGATGTTGCCCGCTTCAGGGCAGCGGATGCGTGTTTTGGAGTTGTTCTCTCAAAGTAACGGCTGACAGCTGGGGCGCCTCTTAAGCCGAGCTCGACACCCCTGAAGCGAAGGATGACGTTTGCCAGCGAAAATGGCACCACCAGCCACAGAAAGGCCCATTCGTGCCCAAGTAGGAACAACAGAACCGCCAAGACTGCCAAGAAGGGCTTTAATGACAGCCACATGAGATCATCCCCGATAGCGCCGAACGAGCTGCCCAGGGTGGATTTCATGCGGAGCATTTTTGGCCCGTCTAGAGTCTTTCCCCCTTGCTCACGGGCCTCCTGCTCCACGACCATCCCAGCCACTAGGCCGGAAAAGCACGGGTTGGTATTGAAGACCGAAAGATGCCTCTTGGCCGCCTCAAGTAGTTCGTTGCCCGAGTAAAGAGTCTTCAGCGCTGGCAAGATCGAGAAGCAGAAACCCAGGTTCTGCTTGCCCCTGTTGTTCCAGGCGGATTCAATGAGAAATGATCGCAGGGCCATTGAGATGCGAACGCGTCGAGGAATCCTGGGCGGCTGGGGGCTATTTTTCATTTGGTCTCAGCCCTTGCCACAGGAGGAAGATGAGCAGACAGCTCAGGATGACCGGGGCGCCCACAAGAGACGGCGCCAGGATCTTGAGTCGTATCATTATGAATGCCGCCGCCATCGATATAAAGGAGAATAACAGGCTACGGTGCTCTCCTAGGGAGCGAAGCCCTACCCCAATGCCAGCCGCCAAGAGGCCCACTGCAAGCCACGGGCATGTTCCATGAATGGCGGGTGCGATCCTAATAAGCGACGGGACCAACAGCATCCCGCCCCCTACAGTCGCTGCCACAAGCAGAGCGAAGGTCTGGCAGAACGCCAACAACAGCCCCATGAGATTATTGGTGGTTACGGCCGACAGCTTCCCTCTTTCGAGGCCTGCGATGGTCCTCTGGACCAGCGTCTCGTTGAACTTTCGCAGGCGCCTCATCAGGCGGGATGAGAGTGCTCCGACAAGAAGCCCCAGGAGGATAAACGCCGGAAGCGCAAGGACATAGGCGGCCCTCTGGGGCATGCCCGATCTTAGCGAGACGGCCATCAGGATGGTGGAAACGGCGGTGCACGATGTGTAGTCGATACTTATGAAGCCTCCGGCCGGCACGTCGAACAGCCACAGCAGTTGCAGTATCGCCCCCACGGCTACACCGTGCCGCAGGTCTCCCATCAATAGGCCCAAGATGGAGCCGCAGGCGATAGGTTGAGCAAACATCCCCCGGAACATGACGTTCTCATCCAGCGAGATCAGCGCGCCAGCCGCGCTCATCAGGACTGCCAACTTTACGAAAGGAACTGTCATCGCTCAACCCTCCGCGAGTCGCCTAGCGTCCCTGACCTTCAGGAGCTCGTGGAAGTCAATTGCCTTATCGAATGGTGTTGGACGGACCTCCACGTAGACGCCGGCGTTAGCTATCTTCGCCAGCATCGCGATCTCCTCCTCGGAGAGGAAGAGCGACTCTGTAAGTTGCTCCCGGCCCTCGGCGAAGGCAACGCCGCCGATGTTCAGCTTGGACAATGGAAGCTTCCCCTGCGAGAACAGCTGCAGTATGTCCGCCACGCTAGCGAATAGTAGGATGGTTTTTTGGGGCGATCTGTCGAGTTGCTGATAAAGGCCGTTACAGTCGGCAGCCGCGAAGATCTCTACATCGATGCCTTCAGGCACTGCCATCCGCATGAGGTTCTCCTCAAACGGATCACTGGCCACCTCGTCGTCAACGACGACTATTTTAGTGCATGAGAGAACCTTGACCCATCCGGCCACGACTTGTCCGTGGATGAGTCTATCATCAAGTCGAACAAGCTCGATGCTCAATTGACTTTCCCACTTTTTAGCCATCCTTGGTTCCGTTACCGTTAATGGTCTCTGTCAGGTTCATTATCGTAGCTTTGCCTGCAGAAACAGCACTCTGAGCAAGTGAATGAACCGTCTCTTGGTCCTTTCTATCTATGAGGCACATGAGCATTGGAAGATTGACGCCGGCCAAAACCTCGACCTTATCCTTCCCACGTGCCGCCTCAAGGCAGATGTTCGCCGGTGTGCCCCCGGGGCTGTCAACCATAACGAGAACGCCGTCGCCTGAGTCAAGCGAAGCGATCAGTCGCTCCACGTCGTCCCGCAGCTGCTTCCGCGGGTGTCCGCTAGTGCTGAGGGTGGCCACCTGCGGTTGGGGGCCAATGATCTTCTCCGCTGTTTTCTGTAGCTCCATCGCGAGCGCCCCATGCGAGGCTATGAGCACTCCGATCATTCGATCGCCTCATAGTTCTGCTGAGAGGAGAGTGCCGAATAGCGCCGGCACCGACCAAGCTCACTTTTCAACAGGCCTTTCCGTCCTTAAGAGCTGTGCCTGATCAGGCCGAGCTTCCCGTCCTGCCGCTTGTAAAGAACTACGAAGTCGTCTGCCCTTGCGTCCTTGAAAGATATGAAATGGTCATCCGATTCCTGCAGCAAAGTGGCCGCCTCAGGAATCGAGATCGGCTTAGCGGAGGTTGGCTGGACCTCAACGATCTCCGGCAGCGGATCGGCTCCACCACCTTTGGTTTCGCCTGCAAATGTCAAAGGCTCGGCCACTCCGGCAAGGTCTCGCTTCTCGATGCGCTTCCTGTTGACCATCTTATCGTGCTGTTTCCTGAGCATCATCTCAAGCTTGTCAATTGCCTCGACTATCGACTGTTGCATGTCGTGACTCTCGCTGCCCAAACGCTCTTGGAACCTGTCGCTGCGCACGTTCAGCTCGCAACGCTGCCGAGACTTCTCGGACCTCAGCTCTACCTGGACGTCAAGCCGCTTATCGAAATAACGCTTGCGGATTGACCGTAGCTTCTTCTCGATATAGGATTTTTGAGGGTTCTTAAGCTCGTAGTGGCGACTGACAAAGGTGATGTTCATATCGCAACTCTCCCGGACTATTTTCTGTAATGAAGTGGCCTCATACTAGGAGCAAGCACTCTCCTGAGTCCAAGGCAACTGGTTTCACACATCGCACTGACGTTTTCTCAAATGTGATGGAAGAATGCCTAACGATTCGCGATATTTTGCGATCGCTCTCCTCGATACCTTGATTCTCCGCTCCGCAAGTATGTCCGCTATCTGTTGGTCGTTGTAAGGCGAATCTGGTGGCTCCTTCGCAACTAGCTCTTTGACGAGCTGCTTCACCGTGATTGAAGATACCGTTGCCCCGGTGAACATATCAAGCCCTCGGTGAAAGAAAAATTTCATCTCGAAGACTCCCCGGGGAGTGTCGATGAACTTGTTGGACACTGTTCTGCCGATGGTCGTCTCGTGAAGGTCAAGCCGTTCCGCTACGTCCATCAGTTTGAGCGGTTTCAGGAATAAAGTTCCCTTCTCAAAGAAGTCGCTCTCGTAGTCCACGATGACCTCCGCCACGCGTAGCAATGTCCTCTTCCACTGGGCGATGTTCTTGACCACCCAGTTTGCTCGGCTCGCCCGTTGCCGGATGAACTCCCGCTCCTTAGGGCCCAAGTGATCAACCCCGAGGCTGTCCTGATAGTTCCGCACGATCCTGAGCCTGGGAAGCTTCTGCTCGTTGAGGATAGGGACGAACTTCGCCCCGCGTCTGACGACATAGACGTCGGGCACGACCGGAATGCCACTCTCAAGGTCGAAAGCGCTTCCTGGCCTCGGCTCCAACGTCTCAATCAGCGCAACAATGCTCTTGAGCGTAGAGTCGCTGATCTTTAGCGCCCTTCGTAGCTCGGCATATTTGTGACCCACTAGAAGACCAAAATGCTTATCTACCGCCTCTTGAACCAAAGATCGAAGCCTCTTCGACAGCGGTAACGTATCCGACAGAACCTCGCGTTCGGCAAACAAACTTCGCAGCTGTATCTTGAGGCACTCCTTGAGGTCCCTCGCCCCAACCCCCGGCGGGTCAAACTCCTGAACGAGCCGTAGTATCTGTTTGACCTTATCGAGGCTGACCCCCGCGTTCTTTGCTATGAGCTTCAGAGGAACGCGCAGGAACCCGTCCGAATCGATATTCCCGATTATTCGTTCAGCGACCTTGAAATCCTCTGGCGAAAGCCTGGCGAGGTGTAGCTGGCCCATGAGATGATCGGTGATATTCTCGCGTTTGAATAGAGTCCGCTCATACACTGCAGGGTCCACAATGTCGCTGTCCGTGCGCCAGTGGTCGACCACTGGAGCACGGGGCTCGTCCTCCTCAGGACCATGGTCTGACGTGCGCTTCAGCAGAAGAGACATCACCTCATCGAGCGATTGATCGTCGGGATCAGCGTTTGGCGTTACGTTCTCCTCCGGCAACTCTTCAAGGTCGGAGACCTCCTCCAGCAGCGGATTCTCGGTCATCTCCGCAAGTATCTTCTGCTGCAACTCCAGGATGTTCATCTGTAACATTTCCAACGACTGGCGCATCTGGGGCGTAAGCGCCAACTTCTGCGTCAAGCGCTGGTCAAGCCTTGCGGAGAGCCTTTGCCTGTTGGAGATGTCTTCAGCCAAAACTTA
>QMNL01000076.1 GCA_003647755.1 Candidatus Coatesiibacteriota bacterium | reverse complement strand
GCTCGACCCCTTTGCTGGGTGCGGCACAGTGCTGGTCCAGTCGAAGCTCTTGGGGTATCCCTCGTTCGGGACTGAATTGAATCCCCTTCTCAGTTTCATAGCTGGCGTGAAGGTGAACTCATGGGATGTCTCGCCCGCCCACCTTCTTGCTGCGTTCAAATCGATGCCAAGAGACATGCCCCAGGACGCGCCTTGGTTTCTGAGATCAGCCAATCAGTTCCGGCCTAGTGTTCTCGTGAATCTGGAGAAAATACGAGGTGGGATTAGCTGGTTGGAGGAGCATGAGGCCAACAGAAAGGTCTTGGACTTGCTTAAGGTGGCGTTTTGCTCGGTGCTAGTCCCTTGCAGTAATCTCAAGAGGACCCCGTGCCTGGGGTATAGTGAGAGCAAGGTGGTCCCAAGTAACGCGCCTTGGCACCTGTTTGAAGCAAAAGTCCGTACTATTGCCAACGACCTTACCACAATTCAGAGGACGTTCAAGGACAGGATACCTGTGGAGTCTCGTGTCCTATGTGAAGATGCAATGGAGTATAGACACGAACAGAAATTCGATCTCGCGATTACCTCTCCGCCATACATGAACGGCCTGGATTATGTAATGAATTACAAGATCGAGATGGGGTGGTTGGGGTTCGTAACAGACCAAAAAAGCTTGAAAAGAATAAAGGACTCAATGGTTGTTTGCGACAACGTCTCAAAGGGGCTGGTCAGGGATTTTACGAGCAGAACCAATGCTTATACCAATGACTGGATCGAGAATATCTGTGCTGACATCTCCAGCAACATCGAGCGCCGGGGCGCATACCGGCGGACCGACATGCCCTATGTGGTGGCCAAGTATTTTGACGACCTACATCGTGTGATGGGTAATGTCTCAAGCTCGTTGAATCCCGGTGGTAGATTTGTTCTGGTGGTGGGCGACAGTCTTATTGCGGATGTTTACGTGCCGACTGACCTGATACTAGCGAGAATCGGCACAGAGTTGGGCCTTCAGATTGAGACAATCGAGAAGGCGAGAAGCAGGCGGTCGGGGCAAGTCAGAAGCTACCGGTTGCGAGAGACGGTCGTCACATTGAAGAAACCAAACGCCCATGAGTGAGAGATCTCTAGGTTACGTCCAATCACCCAGGAATTCCAACGGCATAACCAGATCGAAGACAACACTTCAACTCAGATTGTGGCGTTTCCAAAGGAGCTTGACGGCTCTGGATAAGATCAATGCGAGAGAGTGGGGCAGGCTTCAGTTTCCCAGCTTGTATATGTTATTGGACAAGAACAAGGTTTACATCGGAGAGGCGAAGGATGTCTATGCCAGACTAAAGACGCACCTCAGCACCACCGACCCGAAGATCAAGAACTGGCACGAAGTTGTCGTGATCAATGATGGGAGACCCGCAACCCAATCGGACCTGAACGATATTGTTGTCAGAAGAGAGATCGAGTGGTATCTCAACAGGCTCTTTGGCTTGAACCGATACACGGTTGTCTCGCAGGGCTCGCGCCAGCAGCTCACCGGGCTGCAAAAGACCTATGTGGATAATCTGAAGCAGGAATTGGACTTTCTTCTAGAAAAGGAGGGTCTGGTCACCAAGTTCTTTGCCCGCGTGCGCGAGCAGGAGGTCGATCTTGAGGAGGTGAAGAAACTGCTAGCGAAGAACGGGAGGGATATCGAACAATGGTCCGCTTACAAGGCGAAAATCGATGGCCAACAGGTCTTCATAAGACCCGGTAGCGAGAAGAAAAAGGGCTGGCAGATCACTTTCAGGGACGTTTTCAAAGACGCTTTGCAGTCTGGCGACGGAGCGCTTTTGGTCCCCCGGGGAAGAGTTCTTCTTATCCCCTTTGCAGAAGTTCAAAAGGTGGTTGGCGACCGGTCTAGGTACCGTCAAAACACGATTGACATCTATGTTCGCTTCACCGAAGAGGGCGCCACCGTGTCTTACGGCAGCAACACAGTAGATGTTTCGAGGTATTTTCTAATACAGGAGTAAGCATTGATGGGGTGCCCGCAACACTTCGGCGCCCCAAATTCTGCTTCATCCGTACGAGTTTTTGGACATCTTCGACCAAAATAGGGTTCGTTGGGTGGGTCGGGTAAATCCGAGCGCCATGACCCTCGCCACTATGCAAGCCAGCGGCGGGCAACCATTCTGCACAATTGACAGCGCCAGCCCAAATGCCTTACGGTTGTCGCGGGGCCAGAACCGTGAGGTTTTGGGCCTTGAGATAAAAACCACTGACGCAAGGGTCCTGGCGCGGGAGATGTATTATGGCGAGTAAACTGCTTGAGGCGCACATGATTCGGAGCTTTGTGTCGCCCGTGGGCGCACTCGCCGGCGTTCTGCGCTACTTGAAGGACGTGCGGCCATTTTATTACCTGATGGGCCTTTCGGGCTTTGCCTTCAGGATCAACATCGGAGACAGGGTCTGCCCAAGCTCGCCCTGTGCTTTTCACTGGGACCATTTTCTTTCAAGAGCGCTGATGCTTCTGGGCTACGACTGCCAGACCGTCCAATCATTCGGGACAAGCTTCCTCTTCGAGCAGCATCTCGAAAGGGCTCACGCGCTCATCCGCCAGAGTATAGACGCTGATGTCCCCGTGATCGCCTGGGAGCTCGACATGCCGGAGTTCGGGGTGATTCGGGGCTACGACGACGAGAAGAGCATCTACCTCACGGACACCTTGAAGTCTGAGGAGGGCGAGCAGACGTTGGCGTATGACAAGCTTGGTCGGCAGCGCACGGAGTCGCTGTTCGTTCTCTCTTGCGGGCACCGATTTGAGGTTGACGAGTTGGTCAGTGCGAAACGTGCGATAGAGTATGCGATATTTCATCACACACAAGAGGCGGCTCTGTCCAAGGCTTACGAGACAGGTGCGGCGGCGTTCGGCAAGTGGATGGGAGCGCTTTCTCGGCGGGAGTTCGACCCGTTCGGTAACTCGTATAGCGCTAGGGTTGTGCTTGAGTCCCGCGTGGCGGCCGTAAAATACCTGGAGCACGTTGCGCCTTTGTTCCCGCCGGCTGATGCGACTCTGATCACAGAGGCAGCGGGCCATTTCGCACAGGTGGCGGATATATTCATGCTCTTCAGCGGCGTGTTCACGTTCCCTGGCGAGGAGTCGCACCTCAAAGGAGAGGTTGATCTTCGGAAGGGCGTTGGCTGGCTGTCACGAGCGCGGGCGGAGGAGCAGAAGGCCATCGAGTCTCTTGAGAAAGTGAACATTGAGTGGCGCAAGTGAGATGGGCAGCCGAAACAGCTACTCGGTTGTTCTCCGGCGGTTTTTCACGCCGCTATTGACAGGTTTCACGGCCAAGAGTCGGTCACTGTTCTTCAACGATTTGAGAAGGTATATCGCATCCGGCGTCTCCTACTACGATGCGATAACGACTATGCGTCGCTACTGCCGAAATGGGCATCTGAAAAGGGTGCTCGACAAGATGCTCGCGATGGTCAACGCGGGAAGGGGGCTTGGCGATGCGCTCTCACTATTCCCGGCGACGTTCAGCGAGTTCGAGCTTGCGATGGTTGACCTGGGCGAGAGCACCGGCAAGCTCGACGTGGCGCTTGCGAACGTTTCTGAGAAACTCAAGTCGGACTACAAGATCAAGCAGCAGGTTATCAAAGGCTTGGCGTGGTATGCGATCACGGCGGTCATTGTGATCGGCGTGAGCATTCTGCTTCAGAATATGGGCCACCCAACGCCGATTCGCATCACGCCGTTGAGGCTCATCGCAGCAATCGTCCTGGTGGTCTGCGTAATCCTCGGCGTCAAACTCATCAGGGCCACGCCGGGCCTGGGCGAGGTGTTCGACGCGGTAACGTGTGCAATCCCGTTCCTCGGCAACGTCCGCAAGAAGGCGGCGCTGGCGAGATTCGCCACGGCTTTTTCCTACGCATACGCTTCCGGCAGCGACATCCAGAAGACGTTGAGGCTGGCTGGCGAGAGCTCCATGAACAGACTCTTCGCCGCGGATGCGCGCCGAATAGCAAGGGAGATCAGGAGGGGAGACAGCCTTGCCGACGCATTCGAGAGGTCAAGGATCATGCCGCCGCTGCTGAAGCAGACCGTTGCCATGGGCGAGAAGACCGGCGATTTCGACCAGGCGATGACGAACATCACGGATTTCGCTAAGGAGGAGCTAAAGACGGCCAGCGAGATGATAATCCAGTTTTCGATCGCCCTGACTTTTCTCACACTTGCGGTTTATGTGTTCTTTCTTGCCCTTGGGGTTTATAGCAAATACTTGAACAAGGGCCTCGAGATAATGAGGCGGGCAAACCCGCACTTCCACTGATGAAGGGTCGGATGCGAGGCGCTAGTTTCAGCCGGCAGCCTCGGGTTTCAGGGTGCGCTGTAATTTCGCGGGGCGATTTGGCATGTTTACAGGGCTAATGTGGAGGCCGTTGGAGCGGGACGAGCGTTGTACCTAAAAGGTAGTGGCGGGCCCAATTTTTCAATTGGCGCTGGCGGAAATGACTGTTTATGAGGTGATGCAATTATGAGACGACAAAACTTTACTGAGCAGGCGCAGGAGGCCATCGCCCTTGCGCAGCGGACGATGGCGCAGCTTTCGCAGTCACAGCTTGGGACAGACCACCTGCTGTTCGGCCTGTTCTTTGTGGATAACTCGATAGTGTCCGAGATAGCGAGCGAGGCGGGACTTGCTGTCGACAAGTGCAAGGATCAGGTGCGCGAGGCGGTCTTTCGGGGGCAGATACCGTCAGCTTCTCCGACGGCGGGCACGCAGCTATTTATTACGCCCGATTTCGAGGAGGCGATGAGGGCTGCCGAGAAGGAGGCCGGGCGGTTTGGGGACGAGTTTACGGGTTGTGAGCATCTTTTGCTCGGCGTTCTCTCGGTCGAGAACAGCCCCGGCGCTCAGATAGCGAGGCAGATTGGGCTGAGCAAGGAGGATGTGTATGTTGCGTTGCAGAAGATACGTGGGACTCGGCGGGTAACGGACAAGAATCCCGAGGAGAAATATCGTTCACTGAAGCGATTTGGGACGGACCTGACCGAGCTGGCACGGGCGGGCAAGCTCTCGCCGGTCATCGGTCGTGAGGAAGAGATCAGGCGCGTAATCCAGGTGCTGTCGCGGAAGACGAAGAATAACCCCGTGCTGATCGGTGATCCGGGCGTAGGCAAGACTGCGATCGCGGAGGGCTTGGCGCAGAAGATAGTCAGAAGCGAGATACCCGAGACGCTGGTGAACAAGAAGCTCATTGCGCTCGACCTGGGGCAGTTGGTGGCGGGGGCGAAGTATCGTGGCGAGTTCGAGGACAGGGTCAAGGCGGTGATTAAGGAAGTGCAGGACGCACAGGGCCAGGTCATTCTCTTCATTGACGAGCTGCATGCTGTTGTTGGGGCGGGAGCGGCGGAGGGCGGGATGGACGCCTCGAATCTGCTGAAGCCTGCTCTTGCCCGGGGCGAGTTGCAGTGCATTGGTGCGACGACGATCGATGAATACCGCAAGTACATCGAGAAGGACCCGGCGTTGGAGAGGCGTTTCGCCCCGGTGATGGTTGTGGAGCCGACGATTGAGGACACGATAGAGATTCTGAATGGGCTCAGGTCCTCCTACGAAGAGCATCACAACGTTAAGATAACAGACGGGGCTATCCGTGCTGCTGCGAACCTCTCCGCGAGGTACATCACCGACCGCTTCCTGCCGGACAAGGCCATCGACCTGATAGATGAGGCCGCTTCCAAGGCTCACATCGATGCGATATACGTTCCACCGCACATCCAGAAGATGGAGAGTGAATTGAGGGAACTCGAGGACCGGGAGAGGGAGGCGGCGCTGAGCGAGAAGTACGAGGCTGCTGCGAGATTCAAGCAGAAGCGGCTTCAGTTGTTGGACAAGCTGAAGGAGCAGAAGGCCCAAGAGGAGAGGAAGACCGGGAGCAGGGAGTCGATCGTCGATGCGGAGCAGATAGCCCAGATAATCTCGCAGTGGACTGGGATTCCGGCGATGAACCTGTTGCGGGACGAGGCGGAGAAGCTGGAGAGGATGGAGGAGCTGCTCCACGAGAGGCTGGTTGACCAGGAAAATGCCGTGAGGCTGGTGTCTGAGGCGATAAGAAGGAGCCGGGCGGGTCTCTCGGACCCCAAGCGTCCGATCGGGTCGTTCATATTCATGGGCCCGACAGGGGTGGGTAAGACGGAGCTTGCCAAGGCGTTGGCGGAGCTCTTATTCAGCGACGAGGAGAGGCTGGTCAGAGTCGATATGTCCGAGTTTATGGAGCGTTTCGATGTCTCAAAACTTATCGGAGCGCCTCCGGGATATGTTGGCTACGAGGAGGGCGGCAGGCTAACCGAGGCCGTTCGGCGCAAGCCCTACTCAATCGTGCTTCTGGACGAGATCGAAAAGGCCCATCCTGAGGTTCAGAACGTTCTGCTTCAGGTGCTTGATGACGGTCGCTTGACCGACGGCAAGGGTCGTGTGGTCAACTTCAAGAACACTGTCATAATCATGACCTCCAACATCGGCAGCGAGTTCCTGCAGAACCTCCCCGAGAGGGCAGAAGATGAGCGCTCTCGAGGCGAGTACGACTCGATCAGGGAGCAGGTGTTGGCCAAACTTCGGCAGTCTTTCCGGCCAGAGTTCCTCAACCGGGTTGATGAGATCGTCTTCTTCCGTCCCCTCGGTAGAGAGCAGGTTCGGCAGATCGTTGGACTGATTCTGAAGAATCTCGAGCCCCGCCTGCACGAGAACGGGCTCAGGCTGGAGGTGGATGATGCTGTCAAGGACATGCTGGCTGAGAAAGGCTTCGACCCCACCTACGGCGCACGCCCTCTCAAGCGGACCGTGCAGCGACTGATCGAGAACCCGCTGGCGTCGCACATCATTCGAGGCGATTTCACTGGCAAATCGACTGTGCACGTCCTGCTGAAGGACGGCGAGGTGGTGTTTGAGGCGGAGTAAGGTTTGCGGAAGCGTTCTGATTGAGTTACATTCTCAATCGAGATCAGTTGACTCATTTTCGAGATATGATAATGAAGAGCAGAGCAACTCGCGTTAACGAAGCCAGCCACCTTCTCGGACTGACCGTTTGCGAGCTCCGCCTCCGGGTATCGGACATGGTCTATGCTGTTCTGAACCGCGAGCCGTGTCGGCACCGCGATGGTTGAGGCGCCGCTATCGACAATAGCGTCAACGTCAGCCTGCCGTATCTTGTCCTCTTCCAGCATCCTGCGCTTGAAAAGCCCAACATCGATGGCGTTCAGCAGCTTCAGTT
>QMNL01000075.1 GCA_003647755.1 Candidatus Coatesiibacteriota bacterium | reverse complement strand
GAATGCGCTTTCGCCGAGCTCAGAAGACCCTTCGCATGACCCGATGAGGACGATGACGAGGAGAGGCGTTCGGCGCCCCGGGTCCCCCATCTGAAGATGGGGGTTAGGACAATGGTAGGCGGCTGTATCGCCTCGGCCGAAGCCGGGCGATGAGTGCGGCGACACACACGGGGGATAAGCGTGGCTAAGAGCCCAATGCGTCCGGCGATGAGGCGGCGGGGGCGTGGAGTTCACTTCCTGCGCATCACCGTATTTTAATGCGGTGATATAGACAGCTCTCATTATCCTAGCACCCGAATTCATTCGGGTGGCCTGGGGATGGCTCGGCGTCCCACGCGATTTGTCAGAGCGAAAGAGCCGATTGCTTTTTGGAGGCGCGCTGCTTGGACCATCGCCTGTAGTCGCGCAGGTTGAAGTCCTTCCGCGAGTTGGGGGTTCTGCCCATGGCGAGGTCCTCAACGCCGCACTGGGGGAAGCTGCACGTCAAGCACGCACCGGTGCAGGCTGCGGCTGGGCCGAACCTGGGCCGTTTACGGCCATCGTGGTCGGTGTAGTAGCCGGACCGGCCGGACGTGTCTCGCACATAGATAGGGACGTCGATGCCCTCGCAATTCTTGCAGCCGGTCATGAACTCGGCGTTCATGCCGCGGCTCGTAACTCTCTTGAGCTTGCCCGAGGCCGTCTTGACCATCGCCTCAGTGCTCACGTTCTCGAACTCCATGCAGAGAGCGAAGGACAGCTCGTTCTGCACGCAGAGGTCCCTCAGGTAGGAGAAGAGCTCCCGGCGGTAGTCGATATGAGCGTGCAGCGAGCCATCTATCCGGTCGGTGAACAGCTTCTCGTAGCGAACTCTCGGTTTAGGGTTCAGCGAGTAGAGCATCTTCAGCATCTTGCCCTTGATGTGGATGGGGATATCGACACAGCTTGCTATGATGTGGTCTGCGCCGCAGAGCTTCGCCCGCTCGATGAGGTGCCTCAGCTCGCGCCTGTCGTCAGTTATGAACGGCAGGATGGGGTCGATGCGGCAGACGGAGTGGATTTTCTGCCGGCCCTCGCAAGGCCACGATGAGAGGCGAGTGAGGTTGTAGAAGAGGTCATCGGTCGAGACGCTTGAGCCTGGTGAGAGCTGCCTCCTGAGCCCGTCGTTCACCGTTGTGATGGAGACCTGGGCGAAGGAGTGCCGATTCTGTGCGAGAAGACGTATCACCTCGTCGGGGATAATGCCCTTGGTTACCACGTCGATCGGGAGCCCTCGTTCAGTGAAGACGCGGACTATCCTCTCGGAGAGCCTGTAGCGGGAGTTGACCGGCTGGAAGGGGTCTGTTACTGGTGAAAGATAGCCACATGCCGCCACATCGAGCGAATCGAGCTGCCTGGCCACGTTGACGTCCATATCCTTGAAGACCGTAACCAGGCCCGTCTGCCGGTAGAGTTTGAAATAGCCCCAGTTCATCGAGTTGGCATAGCAGTAGATACACCCGAAATCGCACCCATTGTAGGGGTTTACGAGCATCCGCTCGGCGGTGCACTCTCGCTTGCCCGGCCACCAGCCGTGCAGCTCCTTTTTCGACGAGACTACGATGTGCGGCACCGGCTGCCGAAGGACAGGGGTCTGTCTCAGCCGGCCAGCTATGCTCACGTCAACGCTTCTCATCTCGTGCGGCCAGCCGACGCGCAAGCTCTAGCTCCGCCTCCTTTCCGTTTACGTGCCCGTTGATCTTCGTTATCAACACATTCCTGAGGGTCTGGCCGATGATCGGGCCCTCGGGAATACCCATGCCCTTAATGTCGTCGCCGGTGATCTCAAGTCGCACCTTCTGCAGGACCGAGTAATACTTCTCGAACGCCATTTCGCCGGCCTTGCCCCCCTCTGAGGCAGCGATCGCTACTGCCGCCTCCGCCGAGATGCTCGAAAATACCTGCCAAAGCTCGCTGTCCAGAGCGTCTTGGACCCCATCAAGCCAGGAGAGAATCTCGGTTCGGCGTGTTACGAACTCCTCGACAACCGTGGCCTCTTTTCTGTCCAGATCAAAAATCGCGAGCACGCTGGGCAGCTTGTGCTTGGGCACGTTCCCCATGAACAACAGCAGCCTAACCAGCCACCTCCGGTAGTCCCCTGGTAGGTCGTCTCTAACGGCCTCCTCGAGGCTCTCGATCCGCTGGAGGATGGGAAGCGCATTGTGGAACAGGGACAAGTATGGCGAGATGGAACTGAGAACCGAGAACTGGGCAAGGTCCCAGATCGCACCCCACGGCATCTCCTCGACAAGAAGTAACCGCAGCTCATCCGTCAGCCTGTGAGGTGAGATTGTCTTGAAGCAGCCGTCGCAGATGGCATCTTCGGCGAGCTCGAGCGTGGTGTTATCAATGGTGAAACGGAACCGGTTGGCATACTTGATCGCCCTGATGATCCTGGTCGGATCGTCCACGAAACTCCTGTCGTGCAGGACCCTGATCAGGCCGATCTCGATGTCCTTGAGCCCCTGTTGTGGGTCGAAAATATCCCCAAACGTCTCCGGCGCAAGCGAGGCGCAGACGCAATTGATGGTAAAATCCCGCCGCCCCAGGTCCTCCTCGATGGCCCCCGGCTGAACCTTAGGCAGTGCGCCTGGCCTGTCGTAGGCCTCGGTCCTCGCCGTGGCGATGTCGATGTGGAAGCCGCCATCAAGGGGGAGCGTTGCCGTGGCGAAGTCGCGGTTGAAAACCGGGCGCTCGACGGCATGAGCAGCAAGCTCCCCGGCAATTTGCATCGCATCGCCCTCGATCACGACGTCTATGTCGAGGCTCCGCCGGCCGAGCACGATGTCCCGCACAACGCCGCCCACGACGAAGGCACGCGCCGAGCGCTCGCTGGCGGCCTTGCCGATTGCCTCAAGCAGTTTCAGCACCGCGGCCGGAAACGACGAGTTCAGTAGCGGCGAGACATTATTGATCTTGGAGATGCCAGACCTACCCAGCCTTAGCGGGTGCGGAGCCTGGGGTCTGCTATTCCTTGACTGTTGTCTGCCCATCGCTTTTACTTTCATGGGAAGTTGTAGTGAACATCACTATATTTAGAACAAAGTATTTGTGCCACCACAATATGTCAAGGACGCCGGCGTGCTGATTGTAAATGCAAACCTCGAGCTGGCAGGTTTTGCCAAAAGCCTTTTCTCGATCCGAACCAAAGGCTCACAGATAGAGAGCATCCGGCCCATGCCGGCGCTTCGGCACAGCGGGCTTGGCGCCTCGTCTGGGACCAAGCCCGACGAAGTGATTGACGCTCAGGGCAGGATAGTTCTCCCCGGCTTCATTGATGCCCACGCGCACCTCCTCTCCAGGGAGTTTGACGCCCTGACTGTCGATTTCGCCGCGTCATGCGACGTGGATGAGATGCTTGCGATGGTCGAACAGAAGGCCGCTGAGCTTCAGCGGGATAAGTTCGTGGTCGGCATCAACTGGGACGACTCGAAGGTTCGGGGCATCGAGAGATTAGATCGGCAGCTACTGGATGCACTTGGCGTCCCGAATCCCGTCTTCCTGCAGCGAGTCTGCGGGCATAAAGCCTTTGTCAACTCGCGAGCGCTTGAGGTCCTGTGTTCATCGACGGACTTTGGTGAGGTCAGTTCGCACGTTGACCGCGAGCGAGGTGAGATAGGCGAGGACGCTATTCACCTGATGAGGCAGCTGGTGCCGCTGGAGCACTCCGACCGCGTTAAGGGTGTGCGGCGGGCGATTGACGAGGCGCTGTCGCTTGGGGTTACGAGCATCTGCGAGATGCACGCCTTGCCGGAGCAGTTCGCCGTGCTTCGTGATGCTGCGCGGGATATCGAGATATTTGTTTATTTGGACTATGTTTCGGGGGCAAGTTTCGACGGGCTCAAGCGGTTGGAGCCATCGGAGTTGTGCCGGCCTGCTGGTCTCAAGCTAGTCGCGGATGGGTCCATTGGCGCCCGGACGGCGGCGGTTTCGAGGCCTTTCTGGGGCACAGACGAACGTGGGGAGCTGCTGTTGTCGAGGGAGGCGATGGCAGCCGTGGCCAGAGAGGCTTTGAAACGGGGCATCCAGCTCGCCGTCCATGCGATAGGCGATAGGGCGATTGACGCTGTGGTTGGTGCGTTCGAGGATGCTGGTGTGGGTTCTTTGGCCGATCATAGACACCGGATCGAGCACCTGGAGATTCTGCCCGAGCCGCTTGATGAGCATCTGGAGCGGCTTCGGCGCAGTGGGCTGGTGGCGTCGATGCAGCCGGGCTTCATCACGAGTTGGGGACATGAGGACGGCCTTTACGGTGAGCGTTTTGGGCCCGGGTGGGCGAAAACTAACGCCTTCGGCCCGGTGGCGAGGGCAGGCGTGCCCCTTTGTTTTGGCTCCGATTCAATGCCCATCGGCCCGATCTACGGCCTTCGGGGAGCAGTGAGGCATCCCTTCCCTGATTTTGCGATGCCACTTGCAGACGCCATCAGTGCGCACACGGTCGGCGGGGCATTTGCCGTCAGGCAGGAGGCTCGGCTGGGTCGCATTCAAGAGGGTATGGCCGCGGACCTGGTGATCCTTGGCTGCAAGAGCGCAAGCGAGCTGCTCGAGGCGCGCGTCCTGGCGACGATCAAGGCCGGGCGGCTGGTTTATAGAGCAGAGGGTTACTTGGAGCGGCGGGGCTGAATGGACAATCTGGTTGAGAAAAGGCAGCAGGCCATCGAAAAGCTCATCGCGGGCATGAGCATGGAGAGGCTGGTCGGGCAGCTCTTGGTTACAGGTTTCGAGGGGGTTGAGGCACCTCCACTTTTGAAGGAACATGTCCGGAATCACCTCGTTGGAGGTGTGATACTCTTCCGGAGAAATATCTTTGACGCCGACCAGACGCGATACCTCACTGGAGGCGTTCAACACGCTGCGGGAGAAGCCGGGGAAGAGCTGCCGATGTTGGTCATGATTGACCAAGAGGGAGGAAAGGTCACGCGATTTGATTTCGCGGGCAGGCTTCCATCGGCGATGGCACTGGGCGCAGCTGGCTCCCGCTCTTACGCCTATATCGCGGGCGAAAGCTGCGGGAAAGTTCTCTGCGACCTGGGGATAAACGTGAACTGCGCACCGGTCCTTGACGTGCTGACGAACCCGAAGAACACGTGCATCGGCACGAGGTCTTTCGGGAGCTCTCCCGAACTCGTAGCGGAGCTTGGGGCTGAGTACATAAACGGCCTTCAGTCGGCAGATGTCATGGCGGTGGCCAAGCACTTCCCCGGGTTGGGCGCTGCCTCGAGCGATACTCACGTCGGCCCTGCGCGGATTGACAAAAGTGTTGATGAGCTCCTTGAGTGCGACCTCAAGCCGTTTGAAGAGGCGTTTCGATATGGCGTTGCGATGGTGATGGCGACGCACGCGGAGTATCCCAAGCTTCCACGGGACGGCGAGTTGCCGGCATCAGTATCACCTTACGTTCTCACGGAGCTTTTGCGAAGTAGGCTGGATTTCCGCGGGCCAGCCGTGACGGACGACCTCTCGATGGGAGCAGTCGCGGGAAGATATGGCCTCGGCGAGGCGGCGGTTCGTGCGATTGGGGCTGGCGCTGATCTTCTGCTTTTCTGCCACAACCTTGACGAGATCGCAGATGTCCACAGCGCCATCATGTCTGCGATCAAGGGCGGAGGGTTGCAGTCGGAGCGCGTGCTGGAGGCGGCGACCAGGGTGCTCTGGCTGAAGGCCGAGCTTAAGGACAGGGTTGCCAAGGCTGGAAAGGCTCCGCCGCTCAGCGACCTCGGCCCTGATATGCAGGAGCTCATGTTCTACGAGATTGCCGAAAACGCCATCTGCGTCGTCAAGGATGAGAATCGGCTTTTGCCTGTGGATGTCGATTCGAGCGTGTTAGTCGTTCTTCCAGACCTTCGGCCCTCACAGAAGTTGCCCTCGCTTCGGGATGCCATGCTGGACTACTTCGACAGCGTTTCCGAAGCAATATACGGTCTGGACTCACCCTCGAGCCAGCAGGTGGACGTTGTGTTAAGAAAGGCCGCTGCCACTGACATAGTGATATTTTGCACCTTTTCGGCAGGCTCGCACCCCAAGCAGCTCGAGCTTGCCGAAAAAGTCTCCTCGCTGGGCAAGCCCTGCATCCTCGTTGCACTCGATGAGCCGTTCGACCTGAGCCTTCTGAAAGGCTTCGGCGCGGCGATAGCGGCCTTCGGATTCGCGGAGCCTACGTTCAGGGCGCTCGCCTCGATCATCGCAGGTGAATCGTCGGCCGGGGGGAGAATGCCGGTAAAGATATGACAGGACTTGGGAACAATATGAGCAATATGACTGAGCGCCGGGCGAGTTTCTGCCGGATCGATTTTCCTCTGTTGGTAGATATGGGTCTGGGTGATGTTTTCTAGCATTTTCGGGCAGGATAAGGTTATCCAGTCGCTGGCTCGCAGCATGGCGGAGGGACGCGTCGCAAACACGTACCTCTTCGCAGGGCCTGCCGGAGTTGGGAAGCGAACGACGGCCTTCGACATGGCCCGCGTCCTTCTTTGCGAAAGGCCCAAGGACGGCATCGCCTGCGGGTCCTGTCCCTCGTGCAAGAGAACCGCGCATTTCCCGGAGATACACCCGTCGCTGCTGGCGTTCCAGGATGTTCTGACGCCGAGCGCAGTGGTCCGTGGCGAGATGATGCACATCGCCGGATGCGAGGAGGCTCAGTATCTTGACGCGATGACTGCTCTGTCGGATTTGGGCCTCATTGAGTTCAGCCCCTCAGCAGGACAGGGCCCAGAGCAGGTCGATTGCTACGAGAGATCGCAGTCTGCGGTCTTCGAGAGGGCCGACTCGAAGGTCGTCTCGATCGCTGCAATTGACCGCACGATCGACCTGATACAGAAAGGAGGTCGGCGAGAGGTCGATCCACGCCTTATCAGGCTCGCTGAGCACATTTTCAGAAACACCACCGAGGGTCTATATCAGGGGACGATCAAGATATGGGCGATACGAAATCTCCTCCAGCAGCGACTGGCCACCAGGCCACTCTTGGGGCCTCGACACGTCTGCATCATCGATGATGCGCACAAGATGCAGGAGCCTGCCCAGAACTGCCTGTTGAAGACGCTCGAGGAGCCGCCGCTCGGGACAGTGATAATAATCGTTTCGGAGAACCCGTCAGCCCTTTTGCCCACCATACTCTCTCGCTGCCAGCTAGCAAATTTCGAGCGGCTTCCCACCGGTTCGATCGAGCGGTTCTTGATCGAAAGGCGTGGTCTGGCCCCTGAGATTGCGCCGGTTGTCGCCTCCTTTGCGTCGGGCAGCTTGGGCCGGGCGATCTTGGT
>QMNL01000074.1 GCA_003647755.1 Candidatus Coatesiibacteriota bacterium | reverse complement strand
TCCTTAAAGGCCTTCATTGACGCCTTATCATCCGTTGAGGCGAATGCATTCCTGAAGTCTTTTTCCACCCACGCTGCCAGGTCGTCTTTTCCTCGGCCCAGTTCTTTCCTAATGCGATCAATGCTGAGAATCCGCCCATTTGATGCATATTCGACCAAGATCTCCCAGAACTTAGGCACCAGATCGAATGCATAATAACGACGTGACGCCTCGATAAACACGTTGGCATCGAGCACATACACGTCGCCTCGCATTACGACGCTCTTTTGCCCGCAAGATAGTCTGCGTAGTTGTCGAACGTCTTCCCATAAAGCGCCGTCAACCGATAGGCCTCGGAGTAAAGCAGCTTCCCTTCATTGGCTGCCTGAAACACTGCGGAAGCGAAGCGCTTCCCGATGCGCAGATTCTGATTGGGGTAGAAGTCTCCACCTGAATACTGCCTGGAAGGGTTACCTACAGCTGCCACAGTGAGAAGTGAGGTCCCAAACTCGCGGAGAATGTCCAAGTTATCGCCGTAATACAGAAGGTTCTTGCCCTGCATCCCGAAACCGCTATCTCACCAGACTACCACCTGACGATCGACGCACCCCACGCATAACCAGCACCAAACGCCGTCAGAAGGATCAGGTCCCCCTTCTGAAGCATCCCGGCACGCAGCGCATCGTCAATTGAAAGCGGTATCGAGGCAGCAGATGTGTTCCCATACTTCTGTATGGAGGGGATGATCTTGTCCATTGTCGCATGCAGTCTCTTGACCAGCGCCTCAATAATCCGCCAGTTGGCCTGGTGAGGGAATAGAAGTTTCATCTGATCGACCGTCATACCCTCTTCTTTCAGAACGTAATTCGAGGCATCAGCCATACACCTGATGGCCATCTTGAACGTTGTCTGCCCGTCCATGTGGATGTAGTGCATCCTCTTCTTGACGGTCTCCATGCTCGCGGGGTTTCTCGAGCCACCCGCGGGCAGCTTCAGCGAGTCGCCGTAAGAGCCATCGGATTTAAGATGAGTGCATAGTATGCGCGATTGCTCCGAATCGTCCGACGCCTGAACCACAGCCGCACCAGCGCCATCGCCAAACAGGACGCACGTTGTCCTGTCCTCAAAATCCATAAACTTGGAGAGCGCCTCGCTGCCAATGACAAGCACTGTTTTGTATTGCCCGGCTCTAATGAAGTTTGAGGCCACCGAAAGACCACAGATGAAGCCCGCACAGCCCGCGGAGACGTCGAACGCCATTGCGTTCTTGGCGCCGAGCTTGGCCTGCGTCAGGCACGCTGTCGAGGGAAACGCCATGTCGCCCGATGCCGTTCCCAGGACGATGCACTCCACATCCTCAGGAGCGACTGAGGCCCTTTCCAGCGCCACAAGACCAGCCTTGTAGGCAAGATCAGAGCACGCCTCACCGTCAGAGCAGAAATGCCGCTCCCTTATCCCAGTCATTGTTCTTATCCACTCATCGGTCGTCTCGACGATCTTCATCATGTCTTCGTTAGTTACGACCCGGCCTGGAACGTAGGTTCCAATGCTCATTATTCTTGCCTGAACCATTCTCTCTCCTTAGCTCGCCGTCCGGCTGGCTTCTATCTTCTCAGTTATTTGCTGGACTATGCCGGAGACCGCAAACTCGTGCGCCCTTTTCAACGCATTTCGGATCGCCCTGGCCTTCGAGCCACCGTGGCATATCACGCACACACCGTTGACGCCCAGAAGAATGGCGCCTCCATACTCAGCATAATCCATCTGCTTTTTGAACCGCCTGAACGAGGGCCTCACCAACGCAGCGCCGGCTTTGCTCAAGACTTCGGATGAGAGAGCGTCCTGAACCATGCCCACGACCATCGTGGCAACACCCTCCGTTATCTTCAGCACAATGTTCCCAACGAACCCATCGCAGACCACCACGTCAACATCACCCTTGAAGACGTCCCGACCCTCAACGTTCCCAACGAAGTTAATCGCTGGCTCGTCTCGCATCGCCCGAAGCACATTCCGACTGAACTCGTTCCCCTTTGTGTCCTCCGACCCAATGCTCAGAAGCCCAACCTTCGGTCTCCTCTTCTGAAATACTATGCTCGCATAAATGCTGCCCATCACCCCAAATTGCACAAGGTAGCCAACCTTGCAGTCAACGTTCGCACCCAGGTCCAAAACCACCGTCCCATGCTTCCGGTTCGGGAAAACCTGTGCGATCGCCGGCCTCTCAACACCCTGGGCAAGCCCAAACTCAAAACGCGCAGCCACCATTGTTGCACCGGTGTTGCCCGCGCTCACCACGCCTGAAGCCTCCCCTCTCTTCACAAGATTAGAGGCAACGCGGATTGAAGAGCGCCTCTTACCGCGGATGACAACCGATGGCGCATCAGTCATCAACACAACCTCTGGTGCGTGGCGGATTCTTATCCTCTCGCTCTCCTTCTCTCCCAGGCCGGCCAACTGTGCCTTGAGGACTGATTCGTCGCCAACAAGCACCACATCAATCCCAAAGTCCCGCGACGCGCGAACTGCGCCCTTGACCACCTCCAGCGGGGCAAAATCACCCCCCATAGCATCCAGAGCGATAGGACCTACTGTCATAGCCTACTTCTCGGTAATCTCAAGCACCTGTTCCCCGCCAAAATACCCGCATTTTGGGCATACTACATGAGGAAGCTTCGGAGTCTTGCAGTTTGGACAGCTCACAATGGATGGCGGCCGAAGCGCCTTCTGAGATGCCCTCATTCGCTTTCTCGTATGTGATGTCCTACGTTGTGGTACCGGCACGCTAACCTTTCCTTTCTGTCTGCATAATCTCTAACCTAGAAAAAAAGAAACCAATCTCAAACTCTGCCGAAGCAGCCGAATCCGAGCCATGCACAGCGTTTTCCTGTATTGACGTCCCCAACTTATTCCGAATCGTCCCCGCCGCTGCCTTCGCCGGATCCGTCGCCCCCATTATCTCCCGAACTCTCGCGATCGCATTTGCGCCCTCCAAGACCGCCACAACACACGGCCCGCCCGACATGAAATCGCACAGGCTATCATAGAACGGCTTGCCCTTGTGAACGTAGTAGAACGCCTCGGCATCCCGCTTGGTCAACCAGACCATCTTCGCGGCCACGACCCTGAGCCCCGCTCGCTCAAAATAACTAAGCACCTCGCCAGCCACGTTGTTGGCCACCGAGTCCGGCTTTACTATCGTCAGTGTTCTTTCCATCTCAACTATCTTCCCAGTCGCAGCGAATCCGCAATTCGCGATATGTCATGAAATGTCCACTAAGAACACGAAGGGCCACTAAGTTCTTCGTGCACCTTCGTGAACTTCGTGGATTAACAATCATTTGGCGGTCAATCCCCAATCCTAGTGCTATTCCTTCCTGAAATTCAGACAGTAATGGTGAAACGTATTGCTCACCCACGCATTCCCAATGCCAAAAGGCGACAACCTTTGGTCGCCCTGACACCATATCCTCTCATCCTTTAGAGCAAATATCTCGCCCAAACGTTTCCCAATATCCCAAGCAAGCGGATAAATCCTACCCTTCTTCTTAACATTCTTAACGACAACCGTCAAATACGCGCCGAGGCGCATGACCGCATGAACTTTCGAGAACACCGCAACCAGTTCATCAACGAATCTCTCGTATTCCGCTATATTCCCCAGGTCCCTGTTGTCCGACGAGTAGAACACGTCAAGCCCCGCCTCCTGCCTCCTCTTCTGCGTCCGAGCCCCTTTGGCCCGCAACATGTCCCAATAAGGCGGACTTGTTATGCAGTAGTCGATCTCCGGCAGGTCAAACCGGTCCAACTGCCTCGCATCTCCCTCCAAGAGAAGCGGGCGAATGGCCCCGGAAACAGACTTCCCTTCGCTCGTGCCCCGCTGCACAGCGCCATTATGTAGAGTAGTAATAGCCCCCTCGAAAGATTCTGCTATCCGTTTGCTGGCAATCGCAACGTACTTCGGGTTCAGCTCAATGCCCACGCCCCTTCTGCCGGTCGAGATGCACGCAAGAAGCGTGGAGCCAGTTCCAACCATCGGGTCAAGAACGGTCTGGCCTGATTTGGTGAAGAAACGAATGAACTCGGAAACGAGCTCCTCGGGGAACTTGGCTGGATGAACCAACACATCCTTCGGCCGGCGAGCTGGATTCAGCTCGAACCAGCTCTTCTGGAACTTGATCCACTCTTTCGCGGAGAGGTCATTTAGACGGTTTTTGAACATTTGGACCAGCTTTGGAACGTGGCAAGAAATCGCTGCAACAACGAAAGCTGACGTTGTGAATTCTGTAGAATTTTGTCGCGGCCTCGGTCTTATTCAGACACGAGACCTGTTTGGCAGGTGTTGACCACGAGCCTCCCATCAGAATCGTGTGCTTGCTGTTGCCTGCGTTCGTCCATTCCCAATAGTTGCCGAGCATGTCGTATGCGCCGTATCCGCTGACACAGGCCTTGTATTGGCCAGCTAGCGCCGGTTTGGACAGCAGAATCTTCTTGTCCCTTTTGCGGAGCCCATACCACGTCCAAGTCACCGTAACCTGAGTCTTGGCCAGGTTACATGCTCCCTCTTTGAACTCGTTCCCATAGGGATACTTGAACTTCCGGGGACCCGAACATGCCCGAGACCACTCGTCCGTCGTGCAGAGCCGCTTCCCCTGAGAAAGGCATATCTGAACGGCCTCTGTATAAAAAACAAGGTTCCGCGGCTTCACGCCCGGCCTGTTCGGATACTCATACTTATCTATGCAAAACGTGTCGCAAGGCACCATCCCCGGCGGGCATCTCCGCCGCGACTGCGAATCGGCTTGTCCAGCAGACACGAATGGCGAAAACGCACAGAGAAGAATCACAAGTGCACACTTCACAAATCTCAAACCGCTCCCCACAAAGTGTTAGAAAACGCTCGTGCAATCTAGCCTTAGGCAACCTATCTGTCAAGCGCCTCGCAGAAGCCCGATAATCAGATTACTGGCAAGGCAGGTGGTGGGATGAAGATGCTTTGCCGGTGCGCAGAGGCTATGAGCTCGGCAGGCATCGGTCTGTAAGTTTCACCCGTTGCGTGACTTTGGAGTGCGGCGGTTTGACGCCGCTTTCATTTGCAGTGGCCTGACACCGCGCTCCAATAGACAGTTTCATCTCTTTCCGAAAGGCGATTGCTGCAGCGGTGATTGACAGAGGATCGATGTCGCGTCAAGCCGCGACGAGAAATGGCGGCGTCAAGCCGCCGCACTCCAAATGGCTAGAACCAGCTGCGTCAGTCTGATTATTGGGGACTGCCGCTCCGATTGACTTGGCAAGCCCGGCAACCTACCATCGGCATCGAGCTTTCCGCTCTTAATCAATTGCTGAAGACTTTCCAGAACGGTATGGAGCACAGGTTGATGGTTGATTACGACTTTACGAGGATCGATGAGGTTTTAGACGCGGCCCGCGCGGATGGCAGGGATACGCTCACTGAGCACGAGGTTTACCAGCTTCTTGACGCCATCAAGTTTGCCCGGCCACAGTCCATTTTTGTCCCGATTGACAAGGTCGAGACGGGCGAGCTCGGCGCAGGCCTTCCGCAGCTCAAGGCAAAGACCGTTGTTGCGAAGGTCATGTCGCCTGACGTCCTTCACAAGACGGACGTGGGCGGCCTGGCATTTGTCGCCAACGATGCAGAGAAGCTGAGGCCAAAAGTTCAGCAGATTGTCCAAAACGTTAAAAAGGCGATGCCATCCGCCAGCATCAAGGGCGTGATGATCACGGAGCTCGTCGATTACCCCACCGAGCTTGGCCGCGAGCTCATCCTCAGCTTCAGGCAGGACGATGCCTTCGGGCCAGTGGTCTCGTTCGGTCTCGGCGGCATAGACACCGAGAACTTCGCCAAATGGATGCAGACTGGCAGGAGCGTGTCGAGCCGGTCGGCACTGTTTCTCGACAGGGCGGAGATAGTGCGCATGGTCGAGGGGACCGTGGCCGGCGAGAAGCTCCTCAGGCCTGGGAGAGGGATGACGGAGGCTATTCTCTCTAAGGATAAGCTGACTGAAGCAGTAAGGTCGCTCTCCGAGCTGGCGTGCGAGTTTTCGGCGCTTTCAGATGAGCGTCGCTTCACGATCGAGGAGTGCGAGCTCAACCCAGTCGTCGTAACCCGTAGGGGCGAGCTCGTCGCCGTCGATGCGCTCCTGAAGTTCAGCACCAGGAAGGTTAGAAGGACACGGCGCCCAATCCACAAGATCAAGAAGCTCCTCGAGCCGAAAAGCGCCTTAGTGATAGGTGTCTCGGCGAGCTCGATAAACGTTGGTCGGATAATACTGCGAAATCTCATCGAGGGAGGTGGGGTCCCAAAGGAGAAGATATACATCATTCATCCCAGAGAGAACGAGATTGATGGCTGCAAGTGCTTCCCCAATATAGCCGAGCTCCCCGAACAGGTTGACATGACCGTCGTGACAATCCCGGCGGGCGATACCTGCGTGAACATGATGATCGAGCTGATAGAGCGGGAGAAGACGCACTCGATCACGCTTATCTCAAGCGGCTTTGGTGAGACGAAGGAGGGCAAGGGACTTGAAGAGCGGCTGATCGAGGCGATCGACAAAGGACACGAACACGAGGACGGAGGCACAGTCGTCAACGGAGGCAACTGCCTGGGCATCGTCTCGCTGCCGGGCAAGTACAACACGTTCTTCCTGCCCAAATATAAGCTGCCTTTCACACCGGCAGGCGCCGAGAACACGGCCTCGATCAGCCAGAGCGGGGCCTATCTTGTAACGCAGGCGAGCAATCTTGATGGCATAATAAACCCGAGGTATTCGATCTCGTTTGGCAACCAGATTGACTTGACAGCCGGTGATTACCTCGCCTACCTAATGCAGGACGAGGGGATCAGCCTCTATTCGGTCTATCTGGAGGGCTTCAAGCCGCTGGACGGCATCGGCTTCTTCGAGGCGTGCCAGGACATAAAGAAGAGCGGGAGGGAGGTCCTGGTCTATAAGGCCGGCAGGAGAGCGGAGGGAGCAATGGCCGCCGCGTCGCACACGGCTGCGATGGTGGGCGACTATGCCCTCAACCGCGATGTGTTGCGCCAGGCCGGAGCGATTGTGGTCGAGACGCTTGATGGCTTCTTCGATTACTTCAAGACGTTCACGCTGCTTGCGGCCAAAAAAGTCACCGGCCGAAACGTCGGCATAATCTCAAATGCCGGCTTCGAGGCGACTGCGGCGGCGGACAACCTCACGGACCTGGCGCTTGCCAAGCTCTCGCCAAAAACGTTAGCAGACCTGAAGAGGCTGCTGCCTCCGGGCATAGTAACCGCCAAGAACCCAATC
>QMNL01000073.1 GCA_003647755.1 Candidatus Coatesiibacteriota bacterium | reverse complement strand
CTAGAAGCTCCAATATCTGGACTGCGTTGAGGGCGGCACCCTTGCGGAGGTTGTCCATCACCGACCAGAGGTTGACGCCGAACTCGACGGTCTCATCCAGCCTGATCCTGCCGACGAGGACCTCGTCCTGCCCGCAGCACTCCGAGGGGAGGGGGTAGTCATCCAGCTCCTCCGCCGAATGCCCCGGCTGCGGGGCGAGAAGGCCGTCCACTACCTTGACGCCGGGGAAGGCAGATAGGGCCTCCCGGATATCATCACGCGAGGCACGGGATTTAAGCACGATGTTGAGAGACTGCGAGTGGCAGTAGAAGACAGGCACCCTAATGCAGGTGGGTGAGACAGGAAAGTTGCGCTCGCCGAGTATCTTCGCCGTCTCGTGCATTAGCTTCCGCTCCTCCACGGAATAGCCATCATCGTCGAAGTCGCCGATTTGAGGCAGAAGGTTGAAGGCGATTCGGTGGGGGTATTGCTTGACCACAGGCTCTTTGAGCGTGAGCATGGCCAGCGACTGGTCGGCGAGTTCGTCCAGCGCCCTCTTGCCTGAGCCCGAGACCGACTGATAGGTTGAGACGACGACGCGCTGAACGCCAAACTCGGCGTTAATGGGGTACAGAGCCATCAGCAGCTGGATCGTCGAGCAGTTAGGGTTCGCGATGATGCCGTTGTGCTGGTGGGCGAGCTCGCCGTTTATCTCGGGGATGATGAGAGGGACATCCGGCGCCATCCTGAAGTGTGCGCTGTTGTCGATAACGACCGCGCCGGACTTGGCCGCAACACGAGCGAACTTCTTGCTCACGTCGCAGGTAGCCGTGAAAATGGCGAAATCGACGTTCTCAAACGAATCGTCCTCAAGCCGGCCAACCACGTAAGGTTCACCAGCGAATTCAACGATTGTGCCTACCGATTCCTCCGTCGCCAGGGGAGTAAGCTTGCGAACGGGGAAATCTCTCTGCTCAAGGACTGCAAGGACTTCCTTGCCCACAAGGCCTGTCGCCCCCACGACCACCACGTTGAACTGTTTCATGGGGCCTCTTCTTGCTCGATGGTTCCGCGCCGTTCGCGTCTTTTCATCATGGAGGTCTCGAATAGTCCCCAGACGACGTATCCCAAGACAAGAATGAAGGGCATTGTTTGGGGGAACGAGGCGATAACTATCACGGCGACCACGACGAGGGTCATGGTTCCGAAGGGGTGCATCTTGGCGAAGTCGAATTGCTTGAATGAACGGTATTTTACATTCGAGATCATGAGATAGGATGCGCAAATAAAGAGGATAAGGAATAGCACCCTCAGGAAAGTCCCTACCGGCTCACCATCCGCCAGCAGAACGGACGTTGCCACCACAAGCCCGGCAGCCGGCGTCGGCAGGCCCAGGAAGAACTTCGGCTCGACGGTCTTGCAGCGAGTGTTGAACCGAGCCAGCCTCAACACGGCGCAGATCAGGTATGCGAACGCAACCACCCATCCGGCTCTGCCGAAAACCGACAGGGCCCAGTGATAGGCGAGGAGGACCGGTGCCACGCCGAACGAGATAACATCGGCCAGGGAGTCGAACTCGACCCCGAACTCACTCGTTGTCTTCGTGAGCCTGGCCACTCGGCCATCAAAGGCGTCAACTATGGCGGCGACGACAATTGCTGCCGAGGCGGCGAAAAACCTGCCTTTCATCGCCCACATTATAGCATAGAAGCCGCACAGCACGTTCGCCGTGGTTAGGATGCCCGGCAACAAGCTGATGCGTATCTTGATTCTCTTACGCCTCGGCTGTCGCTCCGATCTGCGCTTCTCGCGCTTAGTGGGACGTCCGGAGCTCGTCATGTGCCGCACCGCCATTTATGAGTTACCTCACCCTCGTGCATGTTATCCAGATACCTGCTCCCGGCTGAGCACACGCCGCCGGCCTATTGCGTCCAGGCCAGCCTTGACCCTATCGCCCGTCCGCACCAGGACCTCATAGGACGACGGGACAACAAGATCAACACGAGAGCCGAACTTGATCATCCCTATTCTCTGTCCGGCCCGGACCCGGTCTCCTTTTTTGAGCCGGCACACGATGCGCCTCGCCACAATGCCTGCCACCTGCACGCATGAAATTGGGTTGCCGGCGGCATCAACGAGGCCGATGTTTGTTCGCTCGTTGACCTCGCTCGCGCGCTCGTTGAACGCGGCAAGGAACCGGCCCGGCGTGTGCTGCACGCTCGTCACGCTCCCGGTAATTGGAGAGCGGTTGATGTGGCAATTGAACAGAGACATGAATATGCACACCTTTGTGCCGGGTCTGTCGCCAGCCCGCGAGGGGGCCACCTCGGTAACCGAGATCACCTTGCCGTCCGCGGGAGATATAATGATCGCATCATCATCAGCCTGGACCTTTCGATTCGGGTCACGAAAGAAGGCCGCAACGAAAACAGAACCCACGAAAGCAAAGCCCGCAGCAACATGCAGGTTGAGCACGGCCAGCACGATTGCCACCGCAAGAGCAAGCAGAACGTAAGGCAACCCCTCCAGGGCTATAGGAAAATGCACTGTTCCCCCGGTCTCATTACTCCGTGGGCACGTTCTCCACTTCGCAGAACGCACCATCTCAAATATGGACTGCGACTGGCCGCTTCCGGAATCGGTCCCAGCCCGTCGTCTTGAATACTAAACTTGAACAAACACTGAACTACGAGGCGCTCTTCTGCTCCTCCGCATATTGTCTCATCATCCGATACATCTCATCTTTGACCTTCAGCTTCAACTTCTTGAGCCGCTTCTCTTCGATCTCGTTCTCTGGTGAATGGTCTGGATTCTTGGAGAGGGCGACCAGTTTCTTGTCCAGTGAACCGTGCATCTCCTCGAGCTTCCTGAAGCTCTCTGATTCGGCTCTCAAAGCTTCCCGAAGTGATGTATCGTCCATTCTCATTCAAAAGGCCTCCTGTCTATGTATTCTTCCTAAATTCGATGCTTGTAACCAACGGATACTGCGCTAACACTATCACGAGTGTAGCTGCGAAGCTGGGCTGTCATTAGATTCCTCCAACACCTCATAACATTCACTTGCCCGTGCCTTACTGAACGATCTTGCTGGCAGCTCGAGCACCCTGAGCATCTTGCGATGTCCTCGCTTGCTTATCTCGATATGGTCTCCAACATGCACGTCTCGCCCTGCCTTAGCAACGTTACCGTTAACTTTCACACAGCCCTGATCACACAGCTCCTTGGCGAATGCGCGGCGCTTGGCGATCGAGCTCGTTTTCAGAAACACGTCAAGTCGCATTGAGCATGACCTTTATATAGCTTTTGGCCCTGAGCTCCTTGATAAATGCGTCATAGCGATCCTGGAACTGCTGGGCGTAAAGTTTTTTTCGTATCTGCTGCTTCAGCTCGGGCGTCATCGCAGCGTCTCCGCCATGTTTGCCAAGTAGCCGGACAATATGAAACCCCATGGGGCTCTTGATGATGCCGCTTACGTCACCGACCTTCATCCCAAACAGAACCTTCGAGAGCGAGGGAAACATCTCGTCCTTCGCCAGAAATCCAAGACCCTCACAACTCCTAATTGCATCCTTGGCGGATTGACACACCTTGTCGAACGGATCGCCCATCTGAAGACGCTTCAACGCATGCTCAGCGGCCGACTTGGCCTCCGCAACCTGCGACGCATCGCCGAAGTCGGCGACCTTGAACAGCATCTGGGCAAAGTTAACTTCCACGGGGGAGGCAATGACGTCCTTGTTCTTGTCAGCGTAGGCAAGGACCTGCTCCTCTGAAACGTTGATCAGGGAACGCACCTTGCCATCCAGCACGGCCTGCTCCATGTACTCATCCCTGAACAAAGCCTTCAGTGATTGAACCGTTAGGCCCTCGTCAGCCAGCATCTGTTTGAACTCCTCAGTTGACCCGGCGCCGACCCTCTTCATCGTCTGCTCGATTCTCTTCTGGATGAGCTTCTCGTCCGGGGAGATGCCTATTCTCTTGGCCTCAGAGACCAATAGGCGCCTATCGATCAGCAGGTTCAGCATATAGCGCTCTCGCTGCAAAAGGCTCTCCGCTCTGCGGCTTGAGGGTGGTTGACTCCTGAGAACCTGGTACTTCTTGTCAGAGGCCAACGCCCGCCCAAGCTCATATTGGGTAACCACCTCGTTGTTAGCTATTGCGACGATCCTGTCGGCGAGCTGCCGATGTCGCAACTCCTTTCCGAAGACAACGCCCGTCGTCATTGCCAGCACCAGTGCTGTCAAAATCCATAGACAGAACAGGGAACGTATCGGCCCTCGCCCGAGCACTACAGAATCTCCTCCGGAAATACCTTGAGCTTCCACTTCCTCTTAAGCTCCTTCACCCATTTATCATACCGAACTTTCGCCTTTCGGGCAAAGACCTTCGCTCTCACCTTGTCCTTCACCTCGTCAAAGGGAGCCATTCGCGATTTTCTTATCTTCTCCACCTTAAAAATGTGGTAGCCGAAGGAAGTGTGCACAACCTTGCTTATCTTACCCTCTGACAGCTCAAATATCGGCGTCTGCAGCTCGGCCGGCAGGCTACCTCGTTTAACCCACCCCAGATCGCCCCCTTTCGACGCCTCAGGCGCCACCGAATACTCAGCCGCCAAGCTCTCAAAGCTCCGCTTCCGTCTTGATAGAAGCCGAAGTATCTCCTTGGCGGTCTCAACGTTATTCACGAGAATCTGGCGCGCCTTGACCTGGCGTGGCTCCCGAAAATCCGAGCCGTGGTTGGCGTAATACTCGCTCATCTCGTCGTCCGACACCTTGACCTTCTTGGTTACGTCAGCGTCTATCAGATTGGACCGAATCAAGTCTGCTTTGGCCTGATTGAGCCACTCGGCATAGCTGAAACCACTCCGCGACAGATACCGGTCAAACTGCCCCGGACCGTAAGATTTCTTCAGCTTCTGCACGTAGTCAGCCAGCTGCGCTGGAGTGAAACTGACCCCGCTTTGTTTCGCCTCCTGCATGATCACTTTCTGCAGGGCCATGTCCTCCAGATAAGACCTGGCCTCACGATAGTGGGCCTTGGCGAAATCAGCCAGGAACTCATCCCTCGTTATCACGCTCGAGTCGAACCTCGCCACCACCCTCAGAGGCTTGGCAGCCTGTTTGTCACCTGTACAACCTGTTTCAATCGCCGCAAAAACCAGACATGCTGCACAGCCCAAGAGAAAAAGTCTGCGACTGTTACACCGCTCGTGCATTCTTACTTCCTCTTCTCCCCAATGAGGAACGCCCGAATAAACGGGTCTATGTAGCCGTCCAGAACGGCATCCACGTTACCTACATCAACGTTAGTCCTGTGGTCCTTGACCATCTGGTATGGCTGCAAAACATAAGAGCGTATCTGGCTGCCCCAGGCGATCTCCTTCTTGGCGCTGTGTTCGTCCTGCTCGGCCTTTCGCCTCTTCTCAAGCTCCAGCTGATAGAGATTGGACTTGAGTATCTTCATCGCCAGCTCCCGGTTGCGATGCTGCGAGCGCTCGTTCTGACACTGTGCAACGACGCCGGTTGGGATGTGCGTTATCCGAACGGCAGAATCCGATGTATTGACGTGCTGACCACCCTTCCCGCTGGCATGAAACGTATCAATCCGTAGGTCCTTCTCCTCGATATCTATCTTTATGGAATCGTCAACCTCAGGCATAACCGAGACCGCCACGAACGAAGTGTGCCGCCGGCGTGCCGCATCGAAAGGAGATATCCGAACTAGCCGATGGACGCCTGTCTCACCCTTTAAGTAGCCGTATGCGTGAAGCCCCGTTACCAGAATCACCACGCTCTTGATGCCCGCCTCGTCCCCAGGCAACCGGTCGAGAATCTGGCATTTGTAGCCATGCCTCTCGCCCCACCGAAGATACATCCGCATCAGCATCTCGGCCCAATCTTGCGCCTCGGTTCCACCGGCGCCGGGCTGAATCTGAATGATGGCGTTTTTGCTATCGCTTTCACCGCTGAGAAGTGCCCTGACCTCCATGTCAGAGAGCTGGTCCCTCATCGCCCGGACCTCCGCCACCACCTCTGCAAGAACGGCCGAGTCGCCCTCCGAGGCGCCTAGCTCCGCCATAACGGACGCATCCTCAAACCGAGCAGCCAAGGCATTAAACTCCTCCACCCGCTTGGCGAACGTAGCCCTCTCCTTCATCAGCTCACCAGCTGCAGCTGGGTCAAGCCAGGCATCCTCCGACCTCAGCTTCTCGTCAAGCTCCTTCACCTTCCGCCCGGCGCCATCTACGTCAAAGATACCTCCGAACTATCTCAATCCGCTCTTCGAGCTCCCGAAGCTGCTGCTCTATCTCTTGTGCTTCCAATCATTACCTCCTCAGACCATCGATTGCATACCAGAACAATAACAACTGCCACGCCGGCAGCCCCCCTCTAACTTACCATAAGCTCCATCAGGTGTATCGCCGCCGGAAATATAAATTTCCGAAATACACCAATATATAACAGAAAAACCAGTATTAAAAAGCCATACCGCTCAACCTTCAAATACTCAACCGCAAGCCGCCTGGGCAAAAGCCCCGTCAGAATGCGGCTGCCGTCAAGCGGTGGAATCGGTATCAGATTGAAAAGACCCAGAATCAGGTTGATGAATATGAACATAACTGTCAACTCAAGCAACACTGACGGCCCAGATATAAGCACTTCCAGGGCCCGAAACACCAGCGCACCGGCCACTGCTAGAATGAAATTGGCGGCGGGCCCGGCCATGCCGACCCACATCATTCCCCTCAATGGGTTGCGAAAATACCTGGCATCGACTGGGACCGGTTTTGCCCACCCGAAGATGACTGGAGAGTGGAAAAGATACAGCATGAGCGGGAACAGAATGGTGCCGAAGATGCTGATGTGTTTTGCTGGATTTAGGCTTAGGCGCCCCATCTCCTCCGCCGTGGGGTCCCCCAAACGCTTCGCCACATACCCGTGGGCGACCTCGTGGAACGTCAGCGCCAGCAAAAACACCGGAATGCTAAGTAACAGTCCGTGCAATTACCTGCGCCTCCCGAGCCTAAGCGCCCATACATTACTGTTCACATTCTCAACATAACAAATTGACCAAACGCAATCAAGACAGTCCAGTTATCTCACCACATCTTTTCAATATCGCCTCGCATAATGCAATCGGTTTCCCCAAACAGGAAAACCACCCGGCGGGCGATATGTGCCGGACTCTTCTCCGGCGCTGTTGGGGTCCGTTACCTGATGTCGCCTCTCATTGGGCGGGCTTGTCCAATAACTCCACGTGGAGGCGCAGCCCCCAGTAATCAGACTGACGCAGATGGTTCTGGCCCTTTGGAGTGCGGCGGCTTGACGCCGCTTTGTCTCGTCGCGG
>QMNL01000072.1 GCA_003647755.1 Candidatus Coatesiibacteriota bacterium | reverse complement strand
TGGCGATGCCGAGGCTGATGCGCCACACGCCAATGATCAGGACGGTGATCGAGCATTTCGTTGGGAAGGCCGATGTCGTCGTTGCATCACATCCTTTCCTGTTCGACGCGGTCCGTCGGGTTGCGCGGACGAGGCTTGTGGTGTATGAGGCGCACAATGTGGAGACAAAGCTTAAGGCGGCATATCTCAAGAGGACGCGGGCTGGTAAGAGACTCTGGCGCGATACCGCCCGCGTGGAGCGAGGGGCTGCTCGTCAGTCTGATGTGATCTGGGCAACCTCCGCGGATGAGGCCAAGGAGCTTGCGCGTATCTTCGGGATCAGGTCGGAGAAGGTTTGGGTCGTTCCCAATGCGGTTGACACGGGCACCATAGTCGTGCCTGACGAAAAGGTGCGCGAGGAGGCCAGGAGGCTTCTGGGCTGTTCGAGGCCGGTTGTCCTGTTTATTGCGTCCTGGCATCCGCCGAATTTGGAGGGTCTGTTGTTCTTGAAGGAGCACCTCTCTCCTGCTCTGCCGAGCGCTGACTTCGTGGTGGTAGGTAGCGTTAAAGACCAGTATTTATCGGAAGTTAAGCATCTTGACTTCCCAAACAACTTGAAGGTTTTGGGAGTTGTCGAGGAGAAGGAAAAAAACCTATGGCTGGCCGCATCTGACGTGGCGATCAATCCGGTTGTCTCGGGTTCGGGGACGAGCTTGAAGATGTTCGACTACATGGCGGCAGGTGTTCCGATCGTAACAACGGCGGTCGGGGCGAGGGGCACACACCTTGTCGATGGCAAGCACGCTATCATCTCTGACCGCGCTCTTTTCGCGCACAACATAGGTTTCCTTCTGAAGCACCCGGAGGAAGCTTCGGCCCTGGCCGCTGCGGCGAGGAAGCTCGCCGAAGAGCGCTTTGACTGGGCGAAAATTGCGAGCATTATCCACGAGAGGCTTGAGGAGGCAATGCCATCTTCCCTGCCCTGCCAATTTGACGCCTCTGATGAGAGGCAATTCATCTCTGGGTGGTATCCGCCAGAGCTTTGGGAGGACAAGTTCACATTCAGATGGTCGAACGGTGAGGGGAGGTTAGCGGTCCACAACCCAAAACGTGTTGCCAGCCTCCGAGTGGAGCTGCTGAGGGGCGCGTCGCCCGATCTCGAGGTGTTTCTGAACGGAACCCCAGCGGGAAAGTTCACGCTTCAAGGCGGCTGGCAGCAGATCGAAGTCGAGCTGCCCCGAATCATCGACGGCGATGCCATTGAGGTTCTTTTCAGGTGTTCCCCTTGGCGGCCAGCGGAGCTTGGTGGAGGCGACGACATGCGGCGTCTTGGCCTCGCCCTCCGGAGGGTAACTGTCATCTGATATGCAAACGCCGGAATCGCGTAAGGGGGCATAATCTCCGGTCTGCTGTGTGCGAGGTGTGTGGCGGTCGTGAGCCGCGCCTTTCCTGCTCTGCTAAGGCTATGAAGCACGAGCAGGATTCAGCTCTCCTTGACTCGGGATATTCAGCACATTGCAGCAAAAAGCGGCGACACTGTCTCCCGGGAAGAATCCACTTGACAACGCCTGCTGTTTGAGTATTGTTCTCCACAAATAATCCGTGTGGATGCCCTCTGCTTAATAGGGAAGCGTGGTGAGATTCCACCGCGGGCACGCCACTGTGATCGGGGACGAAACCCGAAACTGATGCCACTGGGCAGCTTTGGATGCCTGGGAAGGCTTCGGGGAGTAGGTTGATCCGTAAGCCAGGATACCTGTCCAGACGGAAGATTCGTTGAGGTCCCTCGTTGACCGGGGATGAGGCGGTTTTGTCTTTTTACCCCAGCCGAGGGGTCTCGGTTGGGGTTTTTGCATTTGTTGGTATAAGGATGAGGTTGAGTAAAGTTCTCGCTCTAGCTTTGAGCGCCTCGCTGATTTTAGTCGTCTGCTCATTTGCCCAGGAGGCTAAGAAGGACAACAGCGCCACAAGACAGAAGGCCAAGAAAAAGCCATACGCGCTCGAAAAGGAGGTCGTCGTTACGGCGACGCGGACAGAGACCGACTCGTCCAACGTCTCCGCCTTTGTAACCGTCGTTCGGCCAGATAAACTTCCTGTGAGGCCCAAGACTGCGGCGGATATGCTCAAATCTGTTTCCGGTCTCAGAATTAGCCGGTATGGAGGTGGGCTTTCGCTCGCCTCGCCCAGCATCAGAGGCTCATTAGCGAGCCAAGTCCTGATAATGGTAGATGGCGTGAGGCTCAACTCCGCAAGAGGAGATGGCGCCGACCTCTCCGACATCCCAGCCGACATCATCGACCGCATCGAGGTCATCCGCGGCGGGAGCTCCGCGCTCTACGGCAGCGACGCCATGGGAGGCGTGATCAACATAATCACTAAACGAGGCACGAAGAGGCCAACCACAAGGGTCTCCCTAACTGCTGGGTCGTTTGACACGTTCGGGGGCACGGTCTCGCACAGCGCAACCCTCGAGAAACTGGCCTATGATTTCTCCTTGAGTTATCTCGAGAGCGAGGGCGACTTCCCTTACGAGTCCCGAGGCGCGCAGACCAAGCGGATAAAAAACGGTAACTACACCGCTGCCGGTGGGTTTCTACGTGCAAGCTACCAGCTGGGAAAGGGCACGCGGTTGAGCCTGACACACATTCTGAACCATTTGGACAAGCACCTGCCCGGCAGGATTGAGTTCCCAACGCCTGACGCCGAACAGAAAAATCAATGGAGCTTGACAACGTTTGTTCTCGACCAGAAGGACTTCCTGGCAAAGGGCTTATCCGCATCGCTTACTGCCAACTGGCGCGCCGAGCATCTATCCTACTACGATCCCATCTTTGTGGGGTCTACTCCAAGCGGTTACACAGGTCATCGAGGAGGTGCAGAGCTTATGCTGAGGTACTCGGCGGGCCTGCACCAGCTCATCACGTTCGCCGCCAGTGCAAATGACGAGACACAGCACAGTATAAACAGTGGCACGCACACAAGAACCACATCGAGCCTCTTTCTCCAGAACCTGATCTCATTATTTGACGAGAAGATCATCCTGACACCCGCCGCGAGGTTAGACAGGTATTCTGATGTCGGCGAATCGTTTAACCCCAAGCTCGGACTCTGCCTCAAACCGCTGCCCTTTCTTTCGTTCAAGGCCAACGCATCCAGATCGTTTCGCGTGCCCGGCTTCGATGACCTCTACTGGCCACGGAGTGCCTTTGCCAGGGGCAATCCCGACCTGGAGCCTGAGACGTGCCACAACTACGACGCCGGCTTCGAGCTTAGGATTGAGGGCAACGTGCGGCTTGAAGTGGCCTATTTCTTGAATCGAGCCAAGAATCTGATTCAGTGGCAACCAGGACGGGGCGGTGTGTGGTCCCCCACCAATGTGGGCCGAGCACGAACAGTTGGAATCGAGTCGCGACTTGTGGCCTCGCTGTTCAAATGGTGTCAGCTGGAGCTAACACACACCTACACAGACGCCAAGGATACGACCGACCCCGAAAACACGACACAACTGATAAGGCGCCCCAGGAACAGGACGACTGCTCTGTTGAGCCTCGGTTACGAGAAAATCTCTGCCTCAGTCCAGGTCCGTCGCACGAGCCGGAGCTTCACAACTGCTGCAAACACGCAGTGGCTACCATCGCACACGCTCGTTGACTGCGGAATCAACGTGAAACCGTTGAAGCATCTGGCGGTCGAGTTCTCTGTCCAGAATCTCTCTGACGAGTCCTATCAAATGGTCCCTGGCTACGCCATGCCCGGCAGAAGTTATTCGCTAACAGTCAATTTAGGATTCGAGGGGAGGTGATGATAAGGGGACAGCTATAACTCAAGAACTGAAGTTTAAGAGAACTGAAAACCTTAGCAAACACAGGAGGAAATAGAGAATGGCTAGGAAATTGCTGCTTTGTTTGGCACTGATTATCATCGCTTGCGGCGTCGCATCCGCTCAGCAGGTTGAGCAGGTTACGCTTCAGTGCCCAGTGTATCTCACATGGCCGAACGTCGAATCTTACGTCATGATTCGCAACACCACTACAACCGATACCAACGTTATGGTGAGCTTCAGCTTCGATGACCAAGTCGTCGCGGCCCCAGCAGCGGTCGCAGTTGCCGCCCACGCCACCAAAATCGTAGCGGCCGAAGACCTCATCGACACTTCGGCCTGCACCAGCGGCCTGATGGGCGTAGAACTGTCATTCGTTGGGGAGCCGGGGGCCATTATGGGCTCGGTAGTCATGCTTCTTGGGAACATGTCGTTTCAGGTCCCATTTAGGGACGCGTCTGCGAACGCCTCTCAATCGCTGCACTCCAGCCTCTGTTTGGGCGGTGACTTCATTGACTACATCTTCGTCAAGAACACCACCGACCAGCCCGTTAATGTCTCGCCAACGTTCTACTGCAACGGAGCCGGAACGCCCGGACTGAGCGTTACGCTCAATCCGCATCAGACATCGATGCTCAGTGCCGGGCAAGGGTATTCCGGCGACTGCATAGGAGGCGCAGACCTGGTTACCACCGCGACGCCGGGCAGCATCGTCGCTGTCAACATCGCCGCCAATCCGACGACGGGCATGACCCTAGTCGAGGAGCTCCTTCCGGGCGTAGGCGGGCTCACTCCGCCACCAGAATACAACCTCTTCGTGGCCAACGGCCTCGCTTACACGCTCTCCGCGGTGAACACTGAGACCGGAGAGGTCGAGGTCAACTTCGCATCGACCGGCGACGTGCCCAACTACCTCGCTTTCCACAACGATGACCTTTACTGCGTCAACTCTCTGTCCAACAACGTGCAGGTCTTCTCACCGGATAGTGGAAATGTGCTGGGCGAGATCGAGCTCGACGTCGGCACGAATCCCTGGGCAATGGCGTTTGCGCCGGACGATAAAGCCTTCGTGACCGGTTACCTTACCGATAACGTCGTGATCGTCGATCTGGCAAATCAGGAACAGATAGGCACAATCGATCTTGGTGAGAACGCTCGCAGCCCCGAGGGCATCTGCCTCGCCGACGGCAAGTTGTATGTCTCAAGCATCAACTACGACATGAGCACCTACTCCTACGGTCAGGGCGTCGTGACCATTATCGATGCCCAAACCAGGGAGGTCCTCAAGACCCTCCAGACGAGCCAGGTCAACCCACAGGTCATCGAGGACACGGGCCAGGGCGAACTTTACGTGCTCTGCACAGGCGATTGGTTCAGCCAATTCGGCGTTGTTGATGTCATCGACACTGCAACGGACGAGATCACAACCTCCCTGCCGGTCGGTGGCTCTCCGGGCTGTATGGTGATTGCGCCTAACAACTGCGCCTACATTGGGGACGGTACGGCCGGCAACTTGTATAAGATAGACGTTACCACGAACGCGGTTTTGCACGACTCCAGCGATCCGATAAAGTTCAGTGGCGAAGGCGCCTCGGCGGCAGGACTTGTCGCATCAAACGATGGCTACCTCTACATCTCGTCATTCAGCGACGACACCGTCTATATAATGGACTATCGCACTGATGCCATGATTCGGATGATATTCTCAGTCGGCGATGGCCCGGGGGCGATGGCACTCCGCAACTAACATCGCTCGTGCTAGATTCGCGCTACCCATTAACGCCGGCCGGCACAGGCAACTACATCCCTGCCGGCCGGTGCGGGTGGTCTTGCAGCGGAGGTGACGTGGCAGCGGCAGATTATCTCTCTTCCGCCTGGAGCTTCCTCCCGTCCGTCGCCACTCCTCGACACTCATACGTATTGAAACGTCAAAACCATCTCTGAACGGCCCAGTACAAGCCCATTCCCATGAAGAACATGACGTAACCAAGCCCGACAAACTTGACCGTGAACGATGCCGTGTTATGTCTGCCCTCATGGAGAATATAGTACCTGTAAGCGATCAGGTTCGCAAAAGAGGACACAAGATTTCCATACCCTCCAACATTCGTCCCCCAAAGCAGTGCCTTCCATTTAGTCGTGAACTTGGCTATTAGCAACGCTGCTGGCACATTGCTCATAATCTGGCTCGATACTGCGGAAAGCAGGAAGATGTGTTCTGAATGTTCCAGCCTTGAGGTCAAGAGAATCCTTATGTTTTCAGCCAAGCCGAAAAAACAGAGGAAGGCAAATAACAGGCCATAGTCAACACGCAGGGCCTTTCGGTCAAACAAGAGTGCATATATCAAGACAAGCGCGGCGGCAGCGACCGGTAAAACCCTCAACACGGTCAGGACAACAACGATTAACATGCCCCCATAAATACATGCTGCACGACCGGTAACTGGCTTTCTTATTTGACGCTCTCTGTCGCTTCTCGTTCTGACAACAAGAGATGAAAGGAGAATAAGCGTCAGGAAAGCGATTGAAAGGGGAGCAATGCATGTAATGAAGTCCAGTGGATGAACGTGGTAAAACCAGTAGATGAAAAGGTTCTGAGGGTTCCCAAATGGCGTCAGTGCGGAACCTGCGTTGGCGGCGAAAGCCTCCAGAATAACCAGGATGCCCTTCCTGCTGGTATTCAGAGACAGCGTCAGTGGCACGATAATGATCACTGCAACGTCATTGGTTACAACCATCGAGAGAATAAAGGTGGTTGAGATTAGCTTTAAGGGGACCAATCGCCCTCTCTCGATGTTTTGAGATAGGCGCAGTATCAACCCGCTGTTCTGCAATCCCTTAACGGTTATGAACATAACCCACAACAGAAAAAGCACCTGCAGCTCCGAGATGGGAAATCTCGGAGGCCTCTTCAGAAAGAGAGATGTGGCCGCTAAGCCCAGTACCGAGCAAGACAGCAACCACTCTCTTAGCAGGAAATCAAACCACAGGTTATTGGACTTCATTGTCATTTCGACGAGCTTCTAGACAGGAAAATTACCGTTGACGCAAGGGGTATTCGGGGAGCGTGCGGCTCCACTTGCGCCCGTTGGCCGCTCTTCAACAATGCCTCCCCGTGCACAAGCCTCTTCGTAACCCTTCTCCATCCGTCTGTCAAGCCGTAACCCTTCGTAATTCAAGAGGCTATCAAAGAGCAGGCCGTTCCCGTCAGGGCGGAAGCAGCGCTAATGTCGATTTCCCGTTCGCAAAGCCCAATCTATGCTCAAAAGTCCCTGTTCTTTTTTCTCCTGTTTCGTATGTATCTGAGAGACTTCATACACACTCAATTTTCCATCCACGTCCTTGCAAAGCGCTGATATGATCAGTTCATAGAGCGCCGGTCCTATCCTTGAACGTGCTACGTTTCATTGCAAGGCACAGCAGGTGTGTAGGACGGGTCATGGCGACATAGTGCAACTTAAGGCGACTCTGTTCCCTGTGCGTGCCATCGAGGTCCGAACCATTACATCTCTCACCCATTAGCCGCTCCTTAAGAGATTCCAGGTTGTGCTTGTACCAGAACGTCTCCAGCACGAGAGT
>QMNL01000071.1 GCA_003647755.1 Candidatus Coatesiibacteriota bacterium | reverse complement strand
GTGGGATAGTATATAACCTCCAGCCGTATCATCGCAGGCAACGGCCATTGTCGTTCGGGTTGCGCGGCGCGGGAGGTCATAGCGGCAAAACCGCCAAGGTTTCCTTGATTGAAGTGGGCGGCCGCCAAAATAAGAATGCACGAACTACTCTATCGTATAACTTATCAGGTCTGTGGCCGCAGCCTGAACTCAGTGCCCTCTGCTAAAAACTCGTTGAGGCGATGGGACAATGAGCGTATTGTAGGAACATGATCAGAATTACGGATGAGCTTGGGGAATCATGGCAAAGGTCCTGATCGCGACGACGGAGTTGATCCCCTCGCTGCCGTATCCTGCGGGCGGGGGAGGCCAACGGGCGTTGTCGCTCGGTGAGGGGCTTAGATCGAGGGGGCACGAAGTTGTGTATTCCCTTCCGATGGAGCACCTGACGGGTAAGAAGGACATCCCCCCGGACATTTTGCAGCTGGCCCACAACATGACAGACATGGACGAAATAGTGGGCAAAGCGTCTCCAGACGTGGTTATATTCAGCACTGCGTACCTTATGCGGTTCTACTCTCGTTCTGTGCCAACCGTGCTCGATCTCGCAGCAAACATCGAGCTCGAGGCAACCTTCACGCCCGGCGCAAGCCTCGCTGATGTGCTCGCGGGCCGGCTGGACCAATATACCAAGGCAGACCTCTTCATCTTGGGCAGCCCCATGCAGATTCCGTGGTATTCGGCGTTTTGGATGCTGGCTGGGTTGGACCTGAAGGAGGAGCTGTACACGGTTGTCCCGATCTGTTTTTCGCCGAATCTGCCGGCCATCCCTGAGCGCCAAAAGGTGAGCTTCATCAGTGCTGGGATGTTCTACCCCTGGCAGAATCCGTTCGACGCGTTGCAGGAGGTTTTGTCTGCGCTTGACGAGGCGCGGTCTGGCAAACTCGTGATTTACACTGGCAAGCATCCTACTTGGGCTGAGATTAACTCGAGCTTGACCGACCCCAGGTCCAGGCTTGGCGAGAGCGAAAGGCTCGAGGTGAGGGGGCTTTTGCCGTTTGACGGGGTCGTCTCTGAATGGGGCAAATGTGCCTGCGCAGTTGACGTTATGAGACCCAACCTCGAGCGACGGCTGGCGAATCCGATGCGAACGACGACCTATCTATGGCTAGGGATTCCCGTCATTATCTCTGATTTTTACTGGATATCAGAGCTCGTGAAGAGATATGAGGCGGGATGGTTGGTTGACCCGTTGGAGAAGGGCGCGGTCAAGAGCATCGTGCAAGAGATTCTCCGAGACCCGGATGTCCTGAGGCAGCGTGCGGCAAACGCTCAGAGACTTGTTGCGGAGAATCTCACCTGGGACAGGTGCGTTGAGGGGTTGGACGCATTCTGCCGTTCGCCTCGGAGGCTGCGGAAGTCAGCGAGCATCATAGCGACTGTGGCGTCCGAGGTCGCAAGAATGTCGGCTGAACAGGTCGCCGCGGCAAAGGAGCTCGGCAGGATGGAGGTCGAGCTGAGGGTCCTCCGCGAAGAAGCCGAGCGAGCTCACAAGGAGCTGAAGGAGAGGAACGCTGAGGTGAGCCACCTGAAACAGCGACTCGGGGCGGTTATGAACTCCCGAACCTGGCGGACGGTGCAATTCGTCAAGCACAAGCTTCTGCGCATCAGACAGCGCGGGTCTAGAGGCCAGAAAGAATCCTGAGAAGCACCTCGCTCATAGTAACGACGTCAAGCGCGTTGTGGTGGACAACGTTTCGGATTACCTGTGAATCTTTCGTGTTGACGAAATCGTGATATGCCTTTGGAATCAGACCGCCGGAAATGTCCCCGCGGCGCAGCCGGCCGCAGACGCGAGCCTCGAGCGTCTGGAGCTTACAGTTGGGCAGCTCGGCTCGGTATCGCCGCCGTGCCTCGTGAAGTAGGTCCAAATGGAAACCGGGCTCTGCGAACGGAACGCCGTGATAGACCGCCCTGTCCTTCAAAAACGGCACGTCAAATGATTTGCCGTTGAAGGTTACAACTGCATCGCAATCCGCCATCCTGCCCCAGAAGTACTCGAGGATAGGCCTCTCCTCCGAGTAGTCCCGAGCCAACAGCTGTTCCAGAACCATTTGAGACCCCTTCAGATATTGGAAGCCAACCAAAAAAACGGGAGCGGCGGAGAGACCGCACGTCTCGATGTCTAAATAGATCAGCCGACGGTGATCGACCTCGCAGAACTCTCTGAGGTCCGGGTGCAGCGAATCGAGGTCAACCCCGATTGCGCCTCGCTCAAAAACGAGCCGATAGTGTGCAACGAAGCGCTCGGCTGCCTGCCAGATATCCGACAGGTCTCTTCTGATGAGCAGGAACTTTCCGCTGTCGGTCTGCACTTCTTGGCCCGGCAGATCCTCCGGCGGGTCAATGAACCCCTGCGATGCATCGCTTGAGATAACCGGACCTGCCATTCCACGGTTCGGGATGCCCCGGTGAACAGCTGGCCGGCCGGCTGATGACTTTAGGCGACTACGGTTCAGCTCACCGAGCCGCCTGAGTGATTCCTTGCTCAACTTCGGCATCCTACGCTCCCGGTAATCACTCCGCCGTTACAACGATCCCATCCGCCGTGATCTGCTCGACCCTCCCGCTGATGGGAGTATGTATCCTCGCCCCAAGCACGCCGGGCTTGACATCAGCAAGCAGCTGGCCCTTGTTCACCCTGGCCCCCACAGAGACCACGGGCATCGCGACCTCGCCCACATGTTGTTTCAACGAGACAGTTACCGTCTTAACCGCTATACGTCCCCTGTGCACCGGTAATCTAGCCTCGTAACGCCCCACGCCGAGCCTCGCCTTCAATCGTGACGTGGGAAGCCGCCTATCCCAGAACTCCGCCCGCGGCTCGGGTTTGGAGCCGTTGGTTCTGGGCCGCGAAAATTCGCCCTTCAAGAATGTGTTGACGCGCCTCGGCGAGATGCCTAGAGGACAGGCATAGAGCGAGCAAATGCCGCATTCGGAGCAGTAGTGCGCCTCGGCAAGGATGTGGTCCGACTGCGAGAGCGTAAAGCCGGCCCGACGCATCATTAGGTGTGGCCGCAGGGTGTGGCCGAGCATGTAGCGTGGGCAAAGCTCCGTGCAGAAGCTGCATTGGTCGCAGACCGATTTGGCTATCCTAAATGTGCGCTCCAGCGAAGACGACCTCTCGGCAATCGCCCTTGAATCGTCAGGGAGGACAGTGAGCGCGGTGGTCGTTTTCGATACAAACGAACGGGCCGGATCGACCAACTTCCCCATCATAACGCCGCCGTCGAGAACGGCCAGCCCCCTCAACGATGTTACGCCCACCGCCCGGAGCAGGTCGTTGAACGAGGCGCCGATCGGCGCGAGGAAAACCGATGGCCGGGGGACCTCTCCAGCGACCGAGACCATTCGCTCAATGACGGGTGCCCCCCGTGTGGCCTCTGCAACGTTGTAAAGCGTCCCGACGTTCTGGACAACGACCCCGACGTCAATGGGGATGCCGCCCTGTGGCACGACTCGCCCAGTCGCCTCGAAAGTCAGGACGAACTCGTCGCCGACAGGATAGACGTCCAGAAGAGGCAGAAGCTCGATCGAGCTGTAGGGCGAGGCTCGGAGATACTTTTTGAAGGATGAGATGAGCTCCGAGTGCTTTTCCTTAACCGCCAGGACAACACGCTCCGCGCCCGTGGCCTCGGCGGCTAGCAATGCTCCGTCGAGGACCTCCTTGGCATGAGCTGCCATCAGGGCCTTGTCGGCGTAGCAGAGCACCTCGCATTCCGCACCGTTTGCGATCAGCACGTCAGCCCGCGCCGCCAGCTTCACGTGCGTGGGAAAGCCTCCTCCGCCAGCGCCTACCACGCCCGCCGCCCTAACTCTCTCGATTATCCCGTCCCTGTTAGTCATCCCACATCTCGGCCTCCACCCTGCTTAGTGCGGCAATCAATCGCCCCACAAGAGGGATTATACGCAGCGAAATACAGAACGCAAAATACGGAATGCCTGTTGGGCATGTAGGAATCGAAGGGCATGCTCTCTCTGGTTCTGCGTTTATCAGTGCCCAGCGCATCGGCAATTGTTACCCCATGCAGGTAGCATCATGACCCCGCGCGGGATCATCTTGTGCGCCCCAGCCGACGCGCATCGTTGACGAGTTGCTCAAGCATTTCACGAGCCGGGCCGCTCGCATAGCGCTTTCCCTTTCGGAAGAGGCTTGCGACGTCATCGTCCGAGAACGCAATGCCAATATCCGCTTGTTTGGCCTCTCCCGGGCCGTTGACAACACATCCCATCACTGCGACTGTGATGTCTGCATCAAGACCCGATAACCGTTCCTTGACGGCTGGCAGGTAGCTGAGAAGATCGACCTTGCACCGGCCGCACGTGGGGCATGCCACGAACTCTACCCCGTGCGGGCGCAACCCCAGCAATTTGACTATGGCCACGCCGACTTCGACCTCGTCCACGGGGCTGGATGAGAGCGACACGCGTATCGTGTCGCCAATACCATCGAGAAGAAGCGCCCCAATGCCAATGGCAGATTTCAGCGTCGCCTCAAGACCCGACCCGGTCGCAGTGATGCCCAGGTGTAGAGGGTAATCGCAGGCGTCAGCGACCTTCCGATAGGCCGCAACGGTCTGCTGCACGTCGTGCGACTTTAGCGAAAGTTTTATGTTGGTGAAGCCCCAGCGCTCGAACTTCTCTGCGCACGAAAGCGCTGATTCGGCCATTGCATCGGCCGTTGGCCCCCCGTATTTCTTGAGGAGAGAGCGTTCGAGCGAGCCACTGTTGATTCCGATACGTATGGGTATCCCCGCCGCGAGCGCGGCGTCCGCAACAGCCCTAAGATGAGCATCGCGCTTCATGTTCCCCGGATTGATGCGCACCGCGTCCACGCCGGCGGCTATTGAACCGAGCGCCAGCCGGAAGTCGAAATGAATGTCGGCCACGACAGGAATTGGGCTCTCCTTAACTATCGTTTTCAGCGCTCGCACCGCCGCCTCGTCCGGAACCGCAACGCGCACGATGTCGCACCCAGCCGAAGCCATCGCGCGGGTCTGCTCCAACACACCATCGATATCCGTAGTTGGGCACTTGGCCATTGACTGGACGGAGACCGGAGCGCCGCCGCCGATCTGGAGGTTGCGGACTGTTATCGCGCGAGTTTGACGCCTAGAGTGCATACCTAAGAGCCCCAATCCAGGAGTGTAAGGTCCACCGGGACCCACTCTACATGTGCCCAGGAGGCCGCCACCGCGGGAACGAACCGCATCAGAAGACCTTTCCAGGGTTCAGGATGTTGTTCGGGTCAAAGACCCTCTTCACGCCGCGCATCAGATCAAGCTGCGTCCGTCCGATCTGCCTTTCGAGAAAACCAACCTTAGTAATCCCGATCCCATGCTCTCCCGTGATAGTCCCATCCAGCTCAAGCGCGGTCTCAAACACCAGCACACTCGCCTTCTCGGCCCTCGCTTGCATTCCATCTACTTCTGGGTCATAGAGAATGTTGACGTGGATGTTGCCATCGCCCGCGTGGCCGAAGTTGGCGATGATGAGGTCCATCTCCCCTGCCACATCATCCACGCGCCGCAGAAGCTCCGGTATGCGAGAAGGAGGCACGCCAACGTCTTCATTGATCTTGCGAGGCGCGAGGCTTGATACGGCCGGGGAGAGCGCTCTTCTGGCCTTCCAGAGCTCCTCGCGGGCATCTTCGTCATCGGCGGATTCGACCGAGACAGCGCCGCACTCCTTGCAGATCGACTCGATTCGTTGACGTTGCTCAGCAAGCACCCGTGCGGGTCCATCGGCCTCGATGATGAGGATGGCGCCAGCATTGGAAGGGAGTCCCATCTGCGTGTGCTTTTCAACGGCGTGAATACAGGTTCCATCCATGAACTCCAGCGCACAGGGCAAGATCCGTGATTCGACTGTGCAGGCGACCGTCTTTGCGGCTGCATCGACGGAGGGGAAGACCGCCATAATTGTTGTCTTGGCTTCCGGTAACGGAATCAGACGGAGGTTGATCTGAGTGATGACCCCGAGCGTGCCCTCGGAACCGCAGAAGAGCCGGACGAGGTCATAGCCAGCCACGTTCTTGACCAGTGGGCGACCCACGCGGGTCGTCTCCCCTGTCGCCAGGACCACCTCGAGCCCGAGCACGTAGCTCCTGGTTACACCATACTTGACACATGTTGGGCCACCGGCGCACTCGGCGACATTTCCCCCAATGGTCGAGAAGTTGAGGCTGGCTGGGTCGGGCGGGTAGAACAGGCCCTTCTTCTCAACGGCCCTCCTGAGATCAGCGTTGATGACGCCCGGCTCGACCGTGGCCACTAAATTGGCAGCATCGATGCCCAGGATGCGATTCATCTTTGTCAAGCACAACGCAATCCCACCCGTGGTGGGAATCGAGCCGCCTGTGAAGCCAGAGCCCGCGCCCCGCGGGAAGACGGGTATCCGATACTCATTGGCCAGACCCAGAATGGAGGCTACCTGCCCGGCGGTCTCCGGCCAAACGACCACGTCCGGAGCGGATTCAAGCCGGGTCGCGTCATAAGAGTAACAGCGCCTCGCTGACTCGCCCTCGCTGAAGTTCTCAGGCCCGACGATTCCTTTGAGCAGCTTTCTTACCTTTTTGTCCATTTTGCTTGCTTTTCTATCACGATCTCCGCACTCGTCCAATTAAGCATCAATTCAACGAGGCGGAGTCTGCGCCCATCACGCCCTTACGTCAAAGGCCGGGCCTCGTGTCGCGAAGAGCTCGCCAAAGGATTCCAAGAGTCTCGGCAGGGGGTTTAGGCTTACCATCGCCCTCAGACCGACAGTCTCGAACCCAACCGCTTTAAGGCCGTCAACCAGCTCCGACGAGTGCTTGATGATGAGGTCCTTAACAGCCTTTCTCTCTGTCGCAAATAGGCAGCTTGCGGTGCGATTGTTGATTGAGGCGACCGCCTTGACTCGGCCCAGGCCAGAGAGATCGATCAACAGCGAGACCTGGCACCGCTTCGGATTGATCCGCCCTTCCCTTGCATCCTCTTTTCTGGAGCTGACCATGAGCTCTGTCACGCCGCTCTCTCCTTGCCATAATACAGGAAGCTGCATGTAAAGCTGCGCTCCCCTTTGGTTTAGGAAATGGTTGGCGAGTTGCTGAAACTCAAGGTTGTCATACAGGCTACTGCAAACGTTCAACAACCGCCCCATTTGCTCCCTGGCCGCAGGACCGCGGTTCGTCAGGTTAAATAGCCTACCCGAGAGCATCTTGATGAGCCTCTCCAGGTTTGGTTTTAGCGTCTTCTGCAGCTGCCGCTTAATAAGTATAAACGGTGTACCGAGCAGAATCGCTCGGGCTATAGTCGCCTCGTGCATCAGCCCGAACAGCCTAGCGAGCGAGGAAAGCCTCCGGGCG
>QMNL01000070.1 GCA_003647755.1 Candidatus Coatesiibacteriota bacterium | reverse complement strand
CATCTTCAAAACGGCCGCGGTCTTTCTCGTCTTCAAGACGGTCGTAATGGGCTGCGCTGCGATCCCTTTCTTTCTGCTGGCAAGGCTGCGGCTGCGCTCGCTTGAGAGCATGATATTAACCGTCGCATACCTGCTCATCCCCACCGCGATTGCTCAAAACTACGGCGGGTTTCATCCGATTGTTTTCGCTTCATTCCTCGTGCCAATGGCCATCTATTTCTTCGAGACAAGGCGTTTTGGCTGGTTCATAGCTTTGATGCTGCTGTGTAACGGGATGAAGGAGAACGTGCCGTTCATAATGCTCCTCTTTCCGATCTTTGCGGCTCTTCAGCGAAGACAGCGAAAATGGATTCTCGTGCCAGCCGTCGTCAACGTTGTGTGGTTGGCTGTGGTTTTTCTGATCCTGTTTCCGCTGTTCAGACCGCCAGACAATATGATGGTTGTTCGGTATCCATATATTAGGTCCATTTCGGGCCTGGCAGTCACTCTGCTGAAACACCCCGACATCATGATAGGAAACCTACTCCAATCCGCAAAGCAGGAGTTTGCTTTCTATCTGTTGGCTCCCTTTTTCTTCATCCTTCCCTTCGGCAGCCTTTACTGCCTGATGGGCCTGCTGCCGGCCCTCGTCGTGGTTGGGCTGGTGAACTGGTCGGTCCCCATAACATTCCATCACGGCATCCTTCCGTCAGCCTTTTTTGGGGCGGCGAGCCTTTTTACGATCTGGCGCTTGGCGGGCCGCCGGCGACTCCTGTCGATCTCAATATCGATCTTGCTGCTCGTCGTTACTATCTCCGACATCCCTATCTGGTGGGGTGCTTTCAAAATGCACAAGGACACTTATTTCGAGGCGCAGAAGAAGGCACTCGCGATGGTGCCGCCAAACGTCCCCGCGACTGCGCCTCGTTACATGCTGCCTCACCTTGCGTCGCGCAACGAGGTCTATTTTCTTGGCAAGAGGGCTCTTGCGCCTGGCGGTGTAGAATATGCTATCGTTGACGTGGAGAAGATAACGACTTGGTGGGAGCCGCCAGTGGTGGATGAGGTCAAGAGGACGGGGCATCTTGCCGGATTCGACTTGATCTGGCACGAGGGGCCTATTTACGTATTTAGAAGGCATAACAGCGAGTCATGACCCGTGCTGTGAATGTTAAGGCGGCTTTTTGGGTCGTTATTCTCGCCTCGCTTGTGGTGCGAGCGCTTTTCGTTCTCATCTTTGGGATGCCCCCGCCCATTCTCGATGCGCACGAGTAAGACGTCATGGCAAGGAACATCCTCGCCGGAAGAGAGCTTGACGCTAGGCCCGCGGGCGAACCAGCTCTGCCGATCAGGGTCCCACTATATGGCTATTTCGTTGCCCTGGTCTATTGGGCATTCGGGGCGCACCCAAACGCTGTCGTCGGTGTGCAGATCGTTCTCTCGACGCTTCTCTCAGCGCTCGTGTTCTACCTTGCCCTACGGTATTGCGGCGATGGGTGGGGAGCGTTTGCTGCCGCCATGCTGTTTGCCTTCCATTTGCCGTCTGCCATTCACTGTGGCGTGCTCTACCCCGACACCCTATTCGCTCTGCTGGTTGGCATGTCCGTCGTGGTTACATTGCGCCTATTGGAGACAGCTACGTGGCCGTGGGCCCTCCTGACCGGATCTGTCTTGGGCCTGGCGACGCTCTGCAAGGCTGCCGGCCAGCTAATGATTGCTCTTGTCGTCCTGTTGATATTCGTCGGCACGAAATTGTCCCTGAAACGGCGGGCCTCGCTGGCGGTTCTCGCGATTGTGGGTTTTCTTGTCGTCATGTCTCCGTGGGTGTTAAGGAACTACGTCAAGTATAACGCCTTCGTCCCGACGGGGACGCTTTTCGGTTTCAATTTTATGACAGGGAATTACGAGGAGCTTGTCCCGCCGGAGGGCGTCGCCAAGCCCGCACTGCCGCCGGAGATGCTTAAGAAGGCCGAGTCGATGAACTGGATTGAGAAAGACAGATACTTCGCTTCACAAGCGAGGCGCATTTTCATGCGTAACCTTTCTGGATTGCCCAGGCGGGCGCTCTTGAAGACGGGTATCTTCTTTATTGATTACCCACGGCTCTCGCTGCTCAACAACATCGGCTACTACACAACCATCCGGCCGGTGTTAAGGCCTGTGATCGTCTGGGCCGGCGTTGTTGAGAACTCGCTCTACGTGCTACTTGCACTTGGGGCGATTGTTTTTTGCAGGTCTGCGGACAGACGTCTGGTGATGCTCGTCGTGCTTCTGATGCTCTATTTCTTGTCGGGGTATATTCTGACCCGTGCGCTGTCGCGATACAGCCTCGTCCTCTACCCATATATTTGTCTCTTTGCGGGTTGTGTGCTGAGCAGGTTGCGGGTTGGCTGGCGGCCCATTGCGACGACAGGTCCGTGAGGGGGCTGGTGGTGCTTGGATAGGCGAACTTTGGCGCCGCTGACAAGGGTTGGGCTTTGGGTGTATCTGGCGATGTTAGGTCTCTAGACCGTGGCTGCTCTATCTGATCTTGCTTGCTACTTTTCTCTTGATATTTGAAGTCGCTGAGATTATTGTTGTGCGGTATAAGGAGTTGATTAATCTCTGCTGGCGTAGCTCAGTGGTAGAGCAGCTGATTTGTAATCAGCCGGTCGGGGGTTCGAGTCCCTTCGCCAGCTTAAAGGTAACGTAGATTTGATGGGGAGATACCCAAGCGGTCAAAGGGGGCAGGCTGTAAACCTGTTGGCGTAGCCTTCGGGGGTTCGAATCCTCCTCTCCCCATTTTGACCATTTGGTGACGAAGTTAGACAGCAAGTTGTGTTTTTGAAAGGGCCGATGCGAAACCGTAAAGGAGGTAAGAGCATGCATCGCAGTATCATTCTGTCAATCCTGCTGGTAATGGTTCTTTTTACCAGCTTGCATTTGTGGGCGTTCCCAAACGTCGGGGACGTAGCGCCTAACGTCCGGTATCAGGACATCGATACTGGGGAAGAGCTTTGGCTGTATGACGAGTATTATGGGAGCATAGTCGTCATCGAGTGCTTTGCAACTTGGTGAGGCTACTGCCGACCTACGCTGGAAGCGTATCAGCAGTATATTTGGGATTATTTCAGGCCGGACGACAAGCCAGTTTATGTTATTGGCATGGACGTTTACTCGGGCGATTCGGCGGCAAAGTGCCGCGATTACAGGGAAGAGTATGGTTTCCACGTTGATTTTGGCTGGGACGAGTGGGGCGAGGTTTACAGCAACTACATGGGCTCTGGTTTCCCTAGCTCGGTGGTCATCGACTGTGAGGACCCACCAATCGTCGTCTGGACGCGGGGTGGTGCGTGCTACGACTCCTGTGCGCAAGACCTGCAGCGGCAGATAGAGGAGGACTGGCTGCCGCTTTGTAATTCCGATCCCGAGCTCTCGAATTCGGATTTCGATCCGTCCTTTGGCCGGACGGACACCGACTTCAGTTTCTACGTGGACTACTATGATGACGACGGGGACGCTCCGGCCTCAATTGTGGTTTATGTCAATGATGTGCCTCACGGGATGGTTTTGGACACTGGTGATCCGGACAACGGCACTTACGTCTGGACCGGGACGATCGCGCAGGAGGGGCTCGCAACGTTTTACTTCACTGCCGATGATGGGCGGAACGGGACGGCGCGTTTTCCCGCATCTGGCGAGCTGGACGGGCCTTATGTCTATGACGACTACAACCCACCCTCGTCGAGCTGCTCTGCGCCGGCTCGCTCTCAGAGCAACAACATAACTGTTGACTACACGTCATCTGACGACAAGGCGGGCGTGGCGAAGGTCGATCTCTGGATGCAGTGCAACGGTGGAGGCTACAGCCTAGTAGACAGCTCGGGCAACCCCAATGGGAGCTTCAACGTTACCCTGGGCTCGGGCAACGGGGTCTATGATTTCTACACTCGGGCAACCGATCTCGTCGGAAACGAGGAGGACCCGCCCGGGTCGCCCGACGCCTCGACAATATATGACGACACGGCGCCGGACTCTTCGGCGGACGCGGGCATCGCGTATTACTGGCGAAATCTGCCGGTTGAGGTCGATTTTAACGCTGATGACAATTTGAGCGGTGTGGCGTCCACAAGGCTTTGGTATCGCTATGAGGGCGGCGCATGGACCGACAGCGGGCTCTCTCAGGGAGGCGCTTCGGGCACGTTTGACTTCAATGCGCCTCAGGGCGAAGGCGTCTATGCTTTTTATACCATAGCGACAGACCTCAATGGGAATGTTGAGAACCCACCTGCCGGTGCACAGGCCAACGTGCTTTACGACGCGACGAAGCCAGTCTCAAGTTGCACAAGCATAAGCGAGACGAACGCTGTATCGGTCGATATTGATTTCACTGCGTCCGACAACGATCAGGTGGACAGGGTCAGCCTTTGGTATAGTCATGATGGCGGAGCGTGGACGGACACCGGGCAGACGATATCTGCCGCTTCGGGGACATTTACGTTCACATTTGCCGATGGGGACGGGCTTTATGGGTTCTACACAGTTGCTCAAGACATGGCGGGCAATGTTGAGGACCCGCCGGCGGCGGCAGATACGACGGTCAATCTTGACCAAACGATGCCCGAGTCAAGCTGCACGGCAGCCCCGCTGGTTAGCCAGCTCCCGTTCCAGGTGCAGTTTACAGCCTCGGACGCTGGGACAGGTGTGGCGTCAACCAAGCTTTGGTATCGTTTTGCTGGGGAGACGCAGTGGCAAGACTCCTATCAGACTTTGACGGGAGAGAGTGGCACTTTCTTGCTTGACCCAATTGCGTTAACACCGCAATGGGGGGATGGCGATTACGAGCTCATAACTATTGCCACCGATAATGTCGGCAATAAGGAGGCTCCGCCTGGCGTCCCTGATGCTACGGTTACGCTTGACACAACACCTCCGCTGTCCTCGGTTGACTGTATCGGCCAGACGAGTGCCTCGCCGTTGACTCTGACCTACAGCGCGAACGACAACCTCTCTGGGATCGCGAAGGTAGCGCTTTGGTATAGTTTCAACGGGGGAGATTGGACAGATTCTGGCCTGTTTGACACGTTCGGGACAACCAGCTATTCAGTATCTGCCGAGAGTGGGACGTTCCAGTTTGTCTTCACGCTCGGGGACGGTGTCTATGACTTCATGACGCTTGCGACAGATGTTGCGGGCAACGTGGAGCTGGCGGGCATTGCAGACTGCACGTGCACGTTCGACACGACGCCTCCGGTCAGCAGTGGCCAGACCGATGGTGTTGTGAACGACCCGACGATAACGGTGACGTTCAGCTCGGCGGATGACTATACCGGAATCTCGGACGTTCACCTTTTCTACCGTTACACCGATTTGAACGGTGTCATAGATGACACGCTTCGAGACACAGGGCGTTATTCAGAAGAGGCGTCCGGCCAGTTCGTCTGGGTGCCCGACATGGGGCCCGGATACTACAACTTTTACATTGCGGCGACCGACGGTGCGGGCAACGTGGAGGGAACGGACGGCGATGCGGACGCGACCTGCCTGTACGACCCGAGGTTCGCACTTTCGAGCATGGACGCGCCCCAGTCTGTGACAGAGCCGACCGTGCCGATTACGTTTGGCGTTGACATCGGCAACGACGGGTATGACCACGTTACGCTGTATTATCGATATGGCGCAACGCTGCCCGATGCAGAGGCGGCCAGCTGGATCACGACGTCAACGGTCTCGACAGAGCCTTCTGGAACGTTTGATTTCACCTGCACCAACGGTGACGGCTACTATCAGTTCTTCACTCGGGCAACCAGCGGTAGTTGGATTGTTGAGCCGATCCCCGATGTGCCAGATGCCACCACGCTTTACGACGGCGTTGCGCCGGAGACATCGGTGAGCGGGGCCACCATAAGCTCGAGCGGGCAGTTTGACCTGACGTACACCTCGGCCGAGGCCTATGGCCTTGCCAAAATCGACATCTACTACTGTTATCAGGGAGGCTGCTACCTCTTCACGACGGTTCACGATGCAAACGGGACGGTTACGTTCGACGCTGAGGGCAACGAGGGTGTTTACGAGTTCTATACGATAGGGACGGACGTGGTCGGTAACGTGGAGGCTATCCCGCCGGGTGGTTACGATTGCGCGGTTACGGTGGACCTGCTGCCGCCGCAGTCCGCTGCGAGCGTTGACACTTACGGAACAGGCTTCCCGATCGAGGTTACGTTTAATGCGAGCGACACAGTAACGCAGGTTACCAATGTGGCGCTTTGGGCGAAATTTGCGGATGAAAGCTGGTTCGATACGGGCCTTTCAGGGGTGGGCGAGTCAGGCACTCTGGAGTTTACGCCTGCTTCTGCCCTTGAGGGCACCTATTACTTTTACACGGTCGCATCGGACGAGGCTGGCCACACCGAGGGGGTCCCGGCCGCGCCGGACGACCAGGTAACAATAGACTGGACTGCGCCCGAGACCAGCTGCAGCTCGCCGGAGTTCACCAATAATGCGACAGTGCCGCTGAGTTACACGGCGTCTGACGCAGTTTCTGGGATGAGCTCCGTCTCAGCATGGATATATACGGGCGGCGCCTGGCAGGATACAGGTCTGGTTGGCCCTGCCAACGGCGGCGTCATCAACGTTGACGTCTCCGCGTGGGGCGAGGGCACGTTCGGGTTCTGCACGATTGGCCGCGACAACTGCGGTAACGTTGAGTCGCTGCCCTCTGAGCCGGTAACAACGACTCTTTACGATGTAACTGAGCCGACCTCTACGGCTGGCTTACCTGCTGAAGGTGTTATTGCAAACACAACGCCGATCAGTGTGCCATATACGGCAGACGACTCGGCAAGCGGTGTGTCCAGCGTGTCGCTCTGGTTCAAGTTTAACGGTGGAGCGTGGCAGGATTCTGGGCTTAGCGTTGTGCCGGACGCCGTGTTAGTTACGGACGCTGGCAGCTTCTCGTTCACGCCTGCTCATGGTGAGGGCACCTACCAGTTCGCGACGCGAGCTCTGGACAGGGCGGGCAACCTGGAGGCACTTCCGGAGTCGCCGGACGGGGGGGCCTTGGTCTTTGACCAGACGCCACCCACGTCTTCGGTGGCGTTCGAGGGTAACTATGCCATTGCGTTCCCCATTACGCTCACGTTCACTGCGGCGGATACAACGTCAGGGATTGCGAGTGTCGCCCTTTACGTTTCGCTTGATGGCGGGGCTTACGAGGATACTGGCCTGAGAGCTACTGGCACCGAGGGGACCTTCGACTATACGCCAGACACCCTTGTCGCAGGGGTTTACAGGTTCTACACTATCGCAACGGACAATGCGGGCAACGTGGAGACCGTGCCGGGTGGGCCGGAAGCGACGGTCATTTTCGACACAGTTGCGCCTGTGTCAGTGGCGAGCGTATCCGCACAATACACGAACAGCTTCCCGATAGT
>QMNL01000069.1 GCA_003647755.1 Candidatus Coatesiibacteriota bacterium | reverse complement strand
GCTACTCACGTTCATCCCCTTACGGGGATGCAGGAAGAACGCTTCAGTTGAGCAGGCCCGGGCACGATTGGGGAAACTCCTCTGAGGACGACATTGAAGTCAGGGGTCGGCATGGCGTATGATAATTCCAGTGCGGACATACTTCAGTGTGGGCTTTTCATGATGAGGGAGAGAGTTGGGCAGTAAGAGATACTACTCCCAAGCGGTGATCGACGAGGTTCGGAACAGGGCTGATATCGTGCAGGTGATCTCTGAATACCTCACGCTGAGGCCCGCCGGCCAGAACTTCAAGGCGCTTTGCCCATTTCACAAGGAGAAGACACCTTCGTTCATGGTGAGCCCGACTCGCCAGATGTTCCGGTGCTTCGGCTGTGGCGAGGGCGGCAACGTGTTCACCTTCCTCATGAAGATCGATGGGCTGACGTTCGGGCAGGCTGTCCGCACACTGGCGAGGCGATATGGCGTTCCGCTCCGGACAGAAGACGGCGAGAAAATCGATAAGACAGCCCGGCTCCGGCAGACCCTCCTCGATCTCAACAGGAAGGTTGCCGCGCATTTTCAGCGGAATCTCATTGACAGGGAGGCCGGCTCAAAAGCGCTTGAGTATCTCAAGGGCCGCGGCGTCAGTGATGACGCCATCAGGACGTTCGGCATTGGCTACGCCAGGGAGAGCTGGGACGATGTTTGCGGGCATTTCGGCAAGAGGGCGAGCGATCTTGCGCTTCTGGAGACCCTCGGTCTGGCCTCAAAGGGCAAGCAGGGGAACTATTACGATCGCTTCAGGGGGCGGATAATCTTTCCGATCGTGGACATCGCAGGCAACGTGCGTGGATTCGGTGGCCGGGTTCTTGGAGGGGTGAAGGAGGAGGGAGGAAAAACGAAGGAGGAGGGCGCTAAGTATCTCAACTCACCCGAATCGCTCGTCTATCACAAAAGCAGGACGCTATACGGATTGCACCAGGCGAGGGAGGCTGTGCGCAGCGAGGGGTTCGTCGTCCTCGTTGAGGGCTACATGGACGTGATAGCACTTTTCGAGGCCGGGATAAGAAACGTTGTCGCAACATGTGGCACGGCGCTCACGCCTCAGCAATGTGCGCTAATCAAGAGATACACGGAGCGTCCGGTAGTCTTCTTCGACGCGGACCGCGCAGGCACGAGCGCCTCGTTGAGGAGTTTCGATGTTTTCAGCAGGGAGGGGTTGCGTCCTCGTGTTTTCAAGGCGCCGGGCGAGGACGATCCTGACGATTACGTGAAGCGAGTTGGTGGCGGGGAGCTCATGGAATCGCTACGGCAGGCGCCCGCCTTTCCGGAGTTTCTCATCAAGGAGACGCTGCAGAAGTTCGACGTCGGGACAGTTGACGGCAAGTTGGCCGTGCTCAAAGAGGTCCTGCCTTCGCTTTCGAGGCTGACGCTGGTCGAGAGGAACCACTATGTCCGGATGCTGGCGGACGAGCTGAGCGTGGATCAGGAGATCGTGTTTGCGGAGTTGCATAGGCTATCTGGCCGCTCGAAGGTTGGTGAGGAGATCAAGGCTCTGAAGGAGAGACAGTTCCTCGCGGAGGAGCGAGACCTGGTTCGATTGATCGTTACGGACGAGGAGGCGCTGAGGATTGCTTGCGAGAGCGTTGACCCCGGACTGATAACGAGCGAGTTCCTGCGGGAGCTGGTGGAGGAGTGTTTCTCGGCGTTCCGCTCGGGTAAGGAGGTAACGCTTTCCGGACTGTTGGACAAGTTCGAGGGCGAGGCCCAGAGGAGCTTCATCTCCCAGCTCGCTTTCTGCGAGTCGGTCATCGACGGGAGCGGTTTCTCCAGGCTTGTGGACAAGCTCAGGCGCAATGCACTGGCCAGAAGGGCTCATGAGATGCACGAGGAATACCTCAGCAGAATACAGGGGGGAGACACGGCAGGGGGGAGCGAGCTTGAGAGGGAGTTCGTGGAGCTAAAGCGATCGGCGGTTGTGGATTAGATGCGTGGGCCTATGAGTGTAGAGCTGGCGCTTGAGGAGCTGCTCGATTCTCGTGTTGCGGATGTTTTCACCAAGGATGAGCTCCGCGAGAAGCTGGCTCGTTCTGAGCGGGAGCGGAGGCCGCTTAGGGTTAAGTTGGGGGTTGATCCGACCGCGCCTGACATTCATCTTGGGCATGCCGTTGTCCTGAGGAAGATGCGGGCTTTTCAGGACCTTGGCCATACTGGCGTTCTGATCATTGGGGACTACACGGCGATGGTTGGCGACCCTTCGGGCAAGAACAAGACCAGGCCGCAGCTGTCGTACGACGAGATCGAGCAGAACGCAGCAACCTACAAGGAGCAGGTATTCAAGATACTGGACCCCGAGCGGACTGAGATAGTGCTGAACGGCGAGTGGTTCAGGAAGTTAGCGTTTGCGGACGTGCTTAGGCTTGCCTCACGGTTCACGGTGGCCCGCCTGCTCGAGAGGGATGATTTTGAGAAGAGGCTCGCGAAGCAGCAGCCTATCAGCCTTCACGAGGTTATGTATCCGGTGATGCAGGCCTACGATTCGGTGATGGTTCGCGCAGATGTGGAGCTCGGGGCCACGGAGCAGACGTTCAACATCTTGATGGGTAGGCAGTTACAGGAGCAAATGGGACAGGAACGGCAGATTGGTCTGCTTGTCCCGATATTAACAGGGATTTGTGGCACGGTGCGGATGTCCAAGAGCATCGGCAACTACATCGGTATTGCGGAGAGCCCGCAGGAGATGTTTGGGAAGACTATGTCGATACCCGATAGGCTCCTCGCGGAGTACTTACGGCTTGCCACAGACTACAGGCCGGACGAAGTTGAACGGCTTGAGAGGGCACTTGCCGACGGCTCGGCGAACCCGCGGGACGTGAAGTTCCAGATGGCGAAGAGGATTGTGGCAATGTACCACGGCGAGGAGTCATCGGAGCTTGCGGCCTCGGATTTTGAGCGAGTCTTCAAGCGAAAGGAGGCGCCTCGGGAGATGCCGGTTATCGGGCTTTCGTCGAAGGACCTCAAAGAAGGCAAGATATGGATAGCCAAGCTGCTCAGGCTCGCCAATGCCGCCAGCAGCAATTCCAATGCACTGGGGCTCGTCAGGCAAGGCGCCGTCTCGATAGACGGAGCGCCGGTGGACGCTGGGAGGCCGGACGTTGCGGTGAAGTCGGGCATGACGCTAAAAGTCGGCAAGCGCAGGTTTTTCCGCATCGAAATCACAAACGATACATCTGATTGAAGGACGGAGATTCTATGCAAGAGCAAAATACACATGACAACAGACCGAACGGTGGTCAACAGGAAACAAACCGCTCAGGCCAGGGAAACTCAGGCCAGAGAACGTCCGGGCAGCGGCGCAGGTCATCCTCGCGGCGGAGAAGGCCCCGGTCGGATCAGAGGCGGCCTGAACAACAGCGGCCCAATCACAAACAGGGCGAGGGGTCGAGGCCCGGCAGTTCGAGGCCTTCTGGGCAGCAGCCCGGCCAGCAACGTAGCTCGTCCTCGAGAAGGCGACGGTCTTCGAGAGGACGTCGTCCCAGCCAGCAGAGCGCCCACAGTTCGCAGCGCTCAGACCTGGTTGCGGTCAAGGATGATGAGATAAGCGTCGATCGGATAATGAGGCGACTGTCTCAACGTGCGTCCGAGCTCGACCGAGAGATGCATGGTCCACCCACAAGAGGCATAATCGACACGACGAATCGGCCCACCGAACATAAAACTGAGGCCAGCGAGGCGCTTGCGGCCAAGTTTGTGCGTGAGGCCATCGCCAATGACGATATCTTACGAGCGGTTTCGGGCTCCGACTGGAACCTGACCCAGGACTACAAGATCACTTCTCACCGGGCCAGCCTGGTCGCCGGCCCATTGAGGGTGATAAAAAAAGCGATAAGAAGGCTGGTGAGGCTTTATACCGATTTCCTTGTGACTAGACAGAGCTACATAAATATGTATCTCGTCCGGCTCTGCTCGCAGCTGGTTCGCGAGCATGTGCGGGTTCAACTTCAAACCGAGCGCGAAATGCGGAGACTCAAGAGCGCTGTCGATGACTTGAAGCAGAGATTGTCGTCGAGCGTCTCCGCTATCAACGCCAGATTCGATAATGACGAGGCGCGGCTAGACCTCTTTCGCTCAGAGCTGGAGGTGCGAGCTGAGGTGATGCGAGAGGAGCGTCACACGAACGAGCTTCTGGCTGGGGCTGATAGTAATCCAACCGATCGGGACACTAATGTTGGCCTGGAGAGCGAGCCCGTCATGGAGCACGAGCCGGCCACGGCCTCAAGTCTTGACGTCGAGGCAACGTCAGAGTCCGACAGCAGCGCCGACGACAGGCCCCCTTCGCAGGCGCTCAATACGCAAACGTTCGACGGCGCCTCGGAGGTTGCAGCCATGCTGGAGAGCCAATCGCACCATACAGAGGAGGGAGTGTTGGGCGAGCCCAAAGAGCGTGAAGACGGACCTGCCGAGGGCACTTTCGAGCGGTGAGCGTGGTCGGCAAGCCCCTGCCTGACTCTCGACCTGCGGCGAGTCCCTTAAAAGACTCGCTCTCGAGCCTCGCACCGACGCTCCGCCGGGTCAGCCGGGACCTCTTCGAGAATCCCGAGCTGTCGGGCGAGGAGAGCAAGGCCTGCTCACTACTTGCGAGTCTGCTCTCTGAGAACGGCTTCAAGGTGGAGAAGAACGTGGCAAACCTTGCCACGGCGTTCTTGGCGAGATACGCATTTGGCGATGGTGGGCATCCCCAGATCGGGCTCTTCTGCGAATACGACGCGCTGCCCGAGCTTGGCCATGCCTGTGGGCACAACCTGATCGCCTCAGCAAGCCTCGTAGCCGGGCTGGCTCTGGCCAAGGGCCTCGATCTTCCGCGGGGCGAGGTCTGGGTGATAGGCTCCCCGGCCGAGGAGACGTTCGGCGGCAAAGTATCTCTTCTGAGGTCCGGCCACCTTGCGGACCTGGATGCTGCCATGATGTTCCATCCGGGTCCCGAGACGAGGGTGTGCTCGCTCAGGTCAGTAGCGACGGCCCCAACGGAGATCGTGTTCTACCCAGAACGTATCCCTGGCATTGCTCAGGAGCGCAGACCGAACCCAGTGTTGGCAGTTGCCAGCCTATTTCAATCGATTCAATCGGTGGCGTCGGGCCTCTCCGGCGCCAGCTGTCCGGGCGTCATCCTGGAGGGCGGGAGGCGCCCAAACTTGACGCCCAAGCGAACGGTAGCGAGATTCAGCTTCAGGGCGAAGACCCAACCCCTCTTGAGGCGCCTCATGCACGAGGTCTTGCGGTGCGTCCGGGAAGCGTCCCGGACCTCGGACTGTAGTTTCTCAATGCGCCGTTACGAGGCAGGATACGAGCCGTTGCTTGTGAACCAGACGATCGGGAAGGTCTGCGAGCGTTATCTGCAGGACGAGGGGCTAGCTGTGCTCTCGGCTCCACCAGAATCACCCGGCGCCTACGACATCGGGAACGTGAGTAGGTGTATCCCAGTGATCCACCCGATAATCAACAGGGGCTTTGAGGGGGTCTTGACCCACACCGAGGAGTTCGCAGAGAGGGCAGGGTCCGAGGAGGGCATCCAGTGCGCCACGCTGGCGGCAAGGGTGCTTGCCTTGACGGCGCAAGAGCTCTTGACGCAGCCGGAGCTTCTCGCCGCCGCCCAGGATGAGCTTTCTCACGAGGTCGGGCCAAAAGCGGGGCAATAACCCATAAGTAGATAGCGACTCATGGATGTGGGCGAGGCCTGCCGCCCTGGGAATGACGCAGACCAAGGGTCGCAACAAAAAGGGCAGACAGCGAGGTCTGCCCTTCAACACGTGGTCCTCGTGCGCCGCAGGCAGAATCAGTCCTACGACGTGTAACCCCTCAGTTTTTTAGCTTCACCTTGTCGTTCTTGCCCTCGCCGGGCCTCGGCCAAAGAGGTTTGATAGTGGTTTCGGTCTCCCGTTGCAGTTTCTTGAAAGCCGTATCCCTCGGCGGGGCGCTCAGCCTGTCCGCGAGCTTGGGCAGAAGAACAGCGTGAAGAAGGATGACCAGTTCCTTGTCCTTCTTCTCCATGCGGTCATAACCAGCGAGGTATCTTATGCCGAGAACCCACCACGGCAGGTCCTTCAGAAAGGGAATCCCCGACCTGTGCCTGGACCGCTCGGTCGAGTAAAGGCCAGCTATTGCCGTATCCTCGCCGCTGTAAAGAAGTATGGACGAGTTCGCCCTAGTCTTGTTGATCGTAACGTTGACCGGATCAACGAGATTTGATCGCTCTACGCTTACTTTCAGGTCAATGAACTCTTCGCCGTTCTTGCCCTTGAAAACAGTGGGCGTAACCTCCAGGATCGTTCCCGTCTCGTAGAAGTGTGTAAGGACGTTACCAGCAAAATCCCTTGTATTAACGCTAAATTCCTGTCCAACAAGTATCTTCGCCGGCTTGCCAGCAGTCGCCACAACCTCCGGAGTCGCAATGATGCGGCCCTTCTCGGCGGATTCCAACGTGCTCAGAAGGGCATCAATGCTCACACGTCCGTGGGAAAAAGTCTTGGCCAGCCCGGCTACGAACATCTGCTCACTCACCTTCTGGGCGCCAAGACTCGACCCACCTATCGTTAGACTGCCGTTCCTGATGGTGGTCCAATCGATCCCAAGCTCGCGCATTACATGTCTGTCGCCCTCGAAGAATGTCGCCTTGATCCTGATCTCACGCGTATCGGGAGTAACCCCTTCTTTCTTGAGCTTGCCCTTCTCCGACTTGTTCGCCGGCTCCACGACTTCATAGTATGTGTCGTATCTGACATACCAGAGCCCGTTGGCCCGCAGGATCATCTCGAAGGCCTTCTTCCAATTCATGTTGTCTATATCGATCCCGATATTGCCCTTGTGCTTCGCAGGATCGATGATGACTCTCTTCTCGAACTTGTTGCTGAACTTGGACAGAATGAACAGGGCTTGAGCAAACGGAGTCCCTGATGACAACGAGACCATCTCGTCAGGCGACGTGTACTCAATGGGGTACTGCTTTGGAACAAACGTGTGCTTACTGCCCGTAAGCGCCGGGTCCGCCAAGCAGTAAACTGCCAGCAACATAAGAATGAATGTTGAGACCGCTATTGCTCTTCTCATCTCTTGCCACCCTCTCGATTCTCAAAATTAAGCTTCATGGTGTATTTCTCGATTATTCCGCCCAAATTGAGAGTGAAAACGCACTCGTTCTTCTGGACATCGATCTTGGTCAAATAGCCCAAGAAAACCTCGTCACCAACATGCAGCGTTACCAGTCTCTTGTGCTGATCGATTATGAATGCGGTATTTCGGGTCAGCGCCTGTAGCCTAGACTCGTCAACCACGACCAGCCCCCGCGTGTTCTTCGGCAGTTTGTCGAGTATCAGTGGATAGAACGGGTCTATCTGTTTCGGCGGGGTCTGAACCACGCGAGGTGAGAACGATTGGTCAAGGGAG
>QMNL01000068.1 GCA_003647755.1 Candidatus Coatesiibacteriota bacterium | reverse complement strand
CAGCGGCCATCTTGGGCGCAAGCCCCGCGATGACCAGCATCGGCACGACAAATGACCCTCCGCCACGTTCAATAAGGCCCGCCAAGAACCCAAGCGTTCCGCCGCCACATATTCCCAGGATCAGTCGACCACGAGAAGTTAGCTCCCCATGCTTCGCCTTCCAACCGGAAAGCATTAGGATTGCTGCCGTCGCTGAGAAGGCCGCAAAAACCCCGATCAAGAACCTAGTTGGGAGCTTCACATTGAGCCAAGCACCGACTGGTGCAAGGCCGACTGATGCAATCGCAAAGGGCACACCGGTTCGCCAATCGATCAACTTCTTACGCCCGTAAGTGAAAGCCGCCGAGGAACTGTTCAAGATATTCAGCAGGAGACCGAGCGGAATTGCCTCGGTCTTGAAATCCATCCCCATCCAGAACAGCACAGGGATATAGAGCTGCGACCCGCCCATCCCAAGCATCGAGAAAACAAACGCAATGCCTGAAATAATGAGCGGGGCAGAAAGCGTCATGTCCATCTTTCTGCCCCCCTCGCTTAAGCTCTGTATCCAGAACAGGGTATGCAGACAACCTTACCATCCACTATCCGCAGGCCCGGTCCAAAGACAACCTCACCGCATCGTTCGCAGCGCGCCCACTCAAATGTCCCTTTAGGCCGCACGAAGTCAACTTTGCGAATCTCGCCCACGACCAATATGTCGTCATCGGGCGCGGACCACACAGCATCGACAAGCGGCCTGACAATCTCCTCCGGGACGTCCTGAGGCTCCACGCCGCTTTTTCTGAGCTCAAAAAACTTCCCCTGGAAGCCCTTGACCACTCGCTCCGGCTTGCACGTCACACGAACTGCCCTGTTGCTCTTGACGTCTATCAACTCGATCGCATTCTTGCTGTAGCCAAGTCTCGCAATGTTGCCCTTACCAAACGTGCAGCCCGTCGCTATTTGCACTCCATCCGCAAAGCACATCATAGCGTGCGCATCGCCAACCTCGCAGTTGCAGTAAAGCTCCTTGTTCTTAGCGCGCTCTACTCCCAGAGCTGCCATCGCGGCAAGCCCCACTCTGAGACCCCACGGCATCGCAGGGCACAAATGTCCATGAAACTTTATCCCCAATTCCAGAAGCGAATCTCTTTCCAAAACCATGTTGTCCTTCCTCATCTTCAAACCTACCGCTCAGCATGAGCGAAAATCTCAACAACACTGAAATATCAACACTCGAAGAACAATGAGAGAAGAACAATTAGCTGCCTACCCAAGTGCAGTGGCAGCAGCGCCTACGGCTTTGGGGCCTGCTCAAAATGCCTCTCCTGTCGCGTCGTTTCCTAGTTCATTCACAAGACACCGTCTATAAGCCACTCTTAGCGAGGCGAAAACTATTGTTCCCATTTCTCTACTCGCCCGGCTCCTTCCTCTTTCGCGAGCCAACCTCTTCCGCGTCTGAGTCCGCAATCTCCTCTTGCCATCCCGAGCGTGCACCCGATCGCATGTCAAATCGAGGGATAAAAGGCTTGATGTCCAGGACGGGAGTCCCGTCAAGAATATCTTCCTCCTCGATAAATAACACACTCTTGTCGCGCTTGACCAGCCGGACCAGACTGAGGCCGATCGGATTGGGCCTTCTGGGCGACCTTGCGGCAAATACGCCCCTCTTGACGCTTTCGAGGTAAGGCTTGACCTTCAGGGCCCAGGGTCCAGCCCTGTGAAAAACATACAGGATAAAAATGTGTGAGAACCCGTCCAGGTCATCCAACCCTTCCTCGTATTCGGGCAGAATGACCACCCTTGCCTGTGAGCCCTGGCTATATACCGGCTGAATCGGCGTCTTGTCTTGCTCAGTATGGGTGCAATGGACATAGCCAATCGGCCGAAACACGAATTGCTTCTCTGCAGCGCTCGTGAAAGTATCTATCGCAGACATCATGCTGACCTAACCGAACTCACGCATATCTATTATATGGGTTTCCCTTCCATGTCTTCTCTGATTCGACCGACCAAGCTCAACATAAGCACCTTTAGTCATGTTTCCCTGTCTGCCACTCCTCAAACGCCTTCTGCGCAGCGAACATCAAGTGCGCATGCGCGGGGTTCGGCGTGAGCTCGGGATGTGTGGAGAAGTCCATGCGAACAATATCTTCAACCGTAGCTTTTCTGTAAATCAACTGGCCTAGACAGTCCGAAACCCCAGCAAAATTCGTTGGGCCAAGCAACTCACCCCCGATTACCTGCCGATCGCTCTCCCGGAATATGAGCTTCACCCAAACGGTTTTTCTCTGGGGCATGTTGTCATATATATCAGTGTTCTCTATTTTACTAGTCCGCACCTTGATCCCCTCCTGCACGGCGTCTTTCTCCGTCAGTCCCGCCGAACAGAACTGCATCCCAAAAACGCTCGTGCAAGCAGGATTGATCACTCCCTCAAAGGCGAACTCATATCCGCCGAAGTTCATGCCGAGGGTGCGGGCCATCTTGGCCGCGTTGCTGCCCAGCTTCCCTGGAAAAGGCTTTCCTGTTGTGTAAGAGCGAGTCTGAATACAGTCGCCTATGGCATAGACGTCCGGCAAGTTTGTGTGGAAGAACTCGTCCACGATAATGCCGTCCCTTGCGGTTTCGAGCCCAAACTTCCGAGCAAAGTCCAAACGCGGGGCTACACCTGCAGCCAGTAAAACAGCCTCGGTCTCTACTTTGTCGCCGTTCTCAAGCTCCACGAACTCAACCCAATCTCTGCCGCCAATGCGAACCGCCTTCTTGCCCAACTCGAGTCGCACCCCTTCCCTCTCGACGACCTCCTCAATCCTTGATGTGAACTCGGGGTCATAACGATCGCCCATCACGTGCGGCAACATCTCAACAATCGTAACGTCTCGGCCTATACGCCTCAGCGCAGCGCCTATCTCTAGGCCCACGTAACCTGCACCAAGCACTACGAACGACCGCTTTTCATCTATGACCCGCAGAGAAGCCCGAAGATCATCGATGAACCTCATCTTCAGGACTCCCGGCAAGTCAATCCCAGAAACGGGTGGAACTACCTCCTGGGAGCCGACCGCAAATATCAGCTTGTCGTAGTTGAACCGATTGCCTGCATCCGTAACCACATACTTGCTCTCTGGGTCCCCAGAGACGACCCTCTCCTTGATCAGTCGACTGCCATAATTGGTTATGCGCGCATCTGAGACCAGTCCGCCTCCTTCCAGAGGCACACTGCCATCAATGATGTAAGGGATAGAGCAATGGTTCGCAATTCGCTCTTCCTTGCGGATTACCGCCACTGAGGCATCAGGATTGAGCGTGCGCAGGTAGCGGTTAAGGTTGCGGGTGGCTGGTCCGCCCCCGATTATCACGAAATCGTACTTTTCTTCCTTACCCATTTCATATCTCCTTACATCAAACTTTCAGCTATTTCCGGCATCTCTAAAGACCCCGCGGAGCTCAAACCGGGGCCCGCAAAAACCACACGAGGCTGCGACCGCTTCTGGTGCCACCAACGGCTATTCCGCCCTGTTATCAGCTCCCTCCGCTCACAGCTGCCGCGTCATCATGGCCCCACATTTAGGGCACTTCACCTGCGCACACGACGTCCCCAACTTATGGGGCACAGTCGCGCCACATTTCGGGCATACGCAGTTGCCGCCGGGACCAGCCGCAAAACCACCGCCCATACCGCGGCCGCCACCGCCCATACCACGGCCGCCACCGCCCATTCCGCGGCCACCACCGCGACCGGCTCCCATGCCTCGGCCACCCATGCCTCGACCCGTTCCCGGGCCTTGTCCTCTCGGACCCGTTCCGTCTCCTCTAGGCATATCGTTTACTCCTTTCCAATCTCATTTTTTGAGGCCATCTGTCCGACGGGCGCCGCCCAATGGCCCCCTAATGTCCACAACATAAACTTTCACACAAAACAGAGACGGGCGCCCGGTTCAGAGCCTTACTGCCTGCCCGGGCGCCCTCAGCATTCGCAGATTACTCGGCCTTGCTCTTCTCGAGCTCTTCCATACGCTTCCGAATCTCGCCCAAGCTCTTCTCAAGGTATTCGGCCTGGGCCTTGAGCGCGCTTTTCTCCTGCTCAGCGGTCGGTGCATATCCGTAACCCGGCACACCCCAACCTGCTCCAGCACGCTGCCAACCCGTCAAGCCGGTCGCGTAGAACTGGTTCCGCCAGCCCCAACCCCGGCCAAAGCCGCGTCCAAAGCCCGCTCCTCGTCCGCCAACGGGATTCATATATCCCGGCATGCCGTAACCAGCACAGTAGCCGGCCGCTCTGCCAGTCATTGGGCCCATACCCGCAGGGCCCGTTCCGTCTCCTCTAGGCATATCTTTCTCCTTTCTCTTCTGATCGATTCATTCACCTTATCTCACACTACCAAAACCTAACTTACCAAAACCGCCTGCCACGCCCGCCGGCTCGGCCCCGCATGCCAAAACCTCTGAAGCCTCGCCCGGCACGCCCCAAAAAAGTCCCTCGCCAAACAGGGGACAGCCCAGGGCGAAAACCAAAGGCTGGCGCCGGTCTGCCCGCAACGACAGGATAGCTCCAGCCGGCCGTCCCTGCAGGCAAACCCGCAGGCGCCTGCCCAGCCGGCACAGCGCAGTAGCCCATTCCGCGACCCGTCAGAGGCCCATGCCCCATCGGCCCCGTTCCATCAAAACCCGGCATCACCTACCTCCTTACATGCTTCTGTCTTCATAAAACTCTCAACACACCATTAAAGACAAACTGTCTCTCAACTCGTCCCTCACGTGAAAGCACCAGGGGAGCAGCTTGCGCCCAATGAGGAAGCGCCTCCGTGCGAGCCAAACATCGATAGCAGTCGCTTAGGACTCTTCGCCCCACACTTGGGGCAGGAAACCTGCTCGCCATCCTCGCTCATCCCCTGAAGAACGGAGAATCGCTCTTTGCACTCGCGGCATTCATACTCATAAATCGGCATTCAATCTGCACCTCCTTTCGCCCTTTCGTTCACTTGCCCATCGGCCCTTTTCACTGTCCGCCTTTTCTCCCTGTTATCGCCCTGAAATAATCCTTCTACCAGTGCCCGCCCACGTCCGACCTCGCAGCTGGCGTGAGCTCGCCACTCTTGAACTTCTCAAGCGCTTCGGCCACGGTCCCGCTCGCACCCGTTACTACCTTGATCCCAGCCGCATCTAACGCCCTGAACGCATTCGGACCGCAGTGCCCCGTGATTAGCACCTCAACTTGCTTGTCCGCCAATAGACTGGACGCCTGCGGGCCCGCTCCGTGCGCAGCGCTCATCGGCCCGCTGTTATCGTGCGCCTCAAACTCTCCAGTCTCGGTGTCCACGAATATGAAGAACGAGGCGCGGGCAAACCGCTCATCAACATCGCTCTCAAGTGTCTTGCCCTGTGAACTGATCGCAACCTTCACGCTCGAATCCCTCCTTTTCCAAAACGACCGTGGCAATCACGCAGCCGCCTGCGCCCCGGCCCATGTCCCTTTCTCATGCCAAAACCTCTTCTCATATCAAACATGCGGGCATCAAGCTTGCCCGAAAGAAAATCCTGCGACACATCATCAACATTCCCATTCATCCACCCAATCACTGAGATGCCCGATCCCGAAAGCATCGCCGCAAGCGGCCGTGACACCGCCCCGCAGATCAAAACGTCAATACCAAGATCAACAATCGCCCTCGCCCGAAAGGGAAGATATGTCTCCGAGATCTCAGCCCCCTCTCGCCATACCTCCTGCCCATCCTCAATCTCAACAACCAGAAACCGCGAACACCCGTCGAGCACGGGCGAGATTCTGTCCTCCCAAACCGAAATACCAACTTTCATCATCTCACTTGTCTATTAAGCACAGGCCGTGCCAAAAGCCGTCAAAAAAACTGAAAGGCGCCTGGAAGTGGCTCTTAGAAGGTGAGTGCGTTGTCTGTAAGGTCCATGTCAACGCACATGACATCGGCCAGAAAAGTTGCAGATACGAAACGCCTGCGGGCCTTATGGTTGCACACCGCAACTGTTCGTGAGTAACGAGCCAGCTTGGATAACAAAATGCTTTGAGAAACACTTCGAGCCGACCCCAGTCCTAAGGCTGACCAAGCGCCTTAGTGGCCTTCGTCACGGTCTTTTGACGGGGAGAAGTATCGTGAATGTCGCACCTTTGCCGTCGCTGTGGGCCTTTATCCAACCGCCGTGAGCCCGAACGTTCGCCTGGGCGATGCTGAGGCCCAGGCCAGCACCCTTCCCTTCGGGCTTCGTCGAGAAAAACGGGTCGAACACCGTGAAGAGATGCTCCGGCCTGATGCCGACGCCGTTGTCTATCACCTTGATCTCGATGCCATCGTCAATAACGTTCGTCTCGACCCTGACCTCCGGCTCAAACGACTCGCCTCCCAACCGCTCAACCACCGCATCAACCGCGTTTGAGACCAGGTTCGCGATAACGTCGCCCAAAAGACGCGGATTGCACCTGATACGAGGCGCCTCGTGGTTGAACCGCGTCTCGACCTCGATGCGATGCCGACGCTGGGTCCCCTCGATGTCCAGATGCTCCAGCGTCCGACGAACCACCTCGTTGACGTCAACGCCCGCCTCGAACCCATCCTTCAGGTCGATCTCGTCCAGCTCGCCAAACTGGTCCGTCCGACTATACACCCGAAGCCGGCTCACCACGTCCGCCATGCTGTCCAGGCCCCGCTTCGCCGCCGCAAAATAGCCCTCGAGACTGTCCGCAACAGGCGGCTTGCCCTTGCTCGCTCGCTCCCGCTGCTTCTCCCTGATTGACCCCAACTGCTCCACAACGCCCTTCAACCCAGGCGCTCGCTCCAAAAGCTCAGGCTGCTCCTCAAGCATCTCCAGAATAGAATCGCCAAGCCCCTCGTAAGCGTCCAAGACCTCCAAAACGTGCCCTACCTCACGCCGGTGCCCCCGAAGACCAATCGTCAACGAAGTCAGCGGGTTGTCCAACTTGTGCGTTACCCCACCCACAAGACCACCCAGCGACGACATCTTCGACCACTGCGCAAGCCTCAAACCCATGTCCCGAAGCTCGAAAAGGTGCTGAGCGTTCCTGATGACCGGAACCACCTCGTCAGACAACTCCTGGACAAGTATTATCTTCTGCCTGCTTAATGGAGGCTCTACATTGAAATAAGAATCTAATTTCGCTTTTTCTTCTCTTGTTAAAGGATTGATTAATCTTTCATTTACAAGAAGTTCCCTTTTTTCCTGTTTTGTTAAATCAGTATGATGAGAAAGCAGCTCTTTTTGAGCATCTTTTAAGATTATTCTTTTTTGCTGCCTTGTTAAATACTCTAAAGATTTTTCTTTTATCAAAGAGCCTTCTGTTATTTTGTTTCCATCAACTTTTTTTCCTATTGATTCTTTAAAGTCTTCAATAATTTGCTGTTTTTGCTTATCTGTCAAATATTCAACTGCTTTTTCTTCAATAAGAACTGATTTTTTATCATGATATTCTTTGTATTTTCCAAGCAGCTCTTCTAAGTCTTCTGACATTCTTCTTTTTGCTAGTTCTTCT
>QMNL01000067.1 GCA_003647755.1 Candidatus Coatesiibacteriota bacterium | reverse complement strand
TGCTCCTGTCTGGGCGAAGGAGAGCAGAAAAGTAGCGATGCATCTCAGTCTCCCCAATAATCAGACTGATGGCAAGGCAGATGGTGCGATGAGCACGGCGTGCCGCTGTGCAGAGGCTATGAGGTCGGCAGACATCGGTCTGTAAGTTACACCCTTTGGGTGACTTTGGAGTGCGGCGGCTTGACGCCGCTTTCATTTGCGGCGGCTTGACACCGCGCTCCAATAGACAGTTTCATCTCTTTCCGAAAGGCGATTGCTGCAGCCTTGATTGACATAGAATCGATGTCGCGTCGAGCAGCAACGAGAAAAAGCGACGTCAAGCCGCCGCACTCCAAAGGGCTAGAACCAGCTGCGTCAATCTGATTATTGTGGTGCGCCCGACCGCGCTGTTCCGTAAGGGGGGATGCCCATAACGAATAGGCCCCGAGGCCCTTCATTTCAGAGCATTTGACATCGATGCTTGTGCGAGCTCATTATTTAAGAGAGCAAACTAAGAGCGGATGTGACAATCCCGCGGGGTTGGTCAGTTTCTTCGCGTCCCTTGCTGCTGTGTTGAACCTGAAATTGAGACTCCTATACATGGCGAGATGCAAATTTCCATGTTGGCCCAGGTCTTCAAGAACAACGAGATTGTAGCAATGAAAGAGAGACCGCCGATTCCTGCCCCGCCCGGCCTCTTGCCAGCACGCTTGAGGTCAAGACGTGAAGCCGCTTCTGGATAAGGCCTGCACCGAATGCAAGTAGCTCTCGTTGTCTTCGCATATTTGCTTGGCTCGATCCCGTTTGGGCTGATCATAGGGCGCTTGGCGGGCAAGGACGTCCGCAGAACCGGCAGCGGCAACATAGGAGCCACAAATGTCCTGCGTGCGGCCGGCAAGACGGCAGGGATCGTGACTCTTCTTCTAGATGTGGCAAAGGGCTACGCCGCAGTTACGCTGGCCGAGCAATTCTCAGGTCCCAGCCACGCTCTACCCCTTATCTGCGGCGCTGCGGCGCTGCTTGGGCACTGTTTCTCCGTTTTTCTCAGGTTTCGAGGTGGCAAGGGAGTCGCCACGGGCCTCGGTGTCTTCCTGGGCATCGCCCCCTTCTACGTCATCTTCGCGCTCGGAGCATTCCTCGTGGTAGTGACGCTCACAAGGCTTGTCTCCGCCGGCTCAATCGCAGGCAGCATCACGATGCCAATTGCCCTGTGGATAGGAGGCGCCTCCTCTGCCCACATCGGCGTGGCCGCCGCAATAGCTGCCCTGATTATCGCCAAACACCACGCAAACATCGCTCGCATCGTGAGCGGCCAGGAGAATCGCATCGGCCGAGGGCCCCGACACCCATAACCGAGTGTCTCGGCTCCCGTAGCTTCGGGAGTTTTCGCCGTTTTCAACGGACGGTTTCTTGAGTTGTTGGCCGGGTGGCTTGGTTTTTGGGAAAGCAGAAGTGCGATTTGCATTGACAGCATACTCGGTCCTCTCTGCACAGAGTCAGCAAAATGACCAGGAACTATTGGCTGCGTTGGCAGGAACTCCACTACTCGAAGGAGGGCTACAACGGTAGCGTAGGTGGAACCTACGGGTTGGAAGGGCGAGGATCTGTCGAATCCCGCGGGGTCGCAGGTGCCGTCGCATCTGCCGTTAAACCTTTTTGAATCCTGCCCTGTCTATATGACAAACACGCAGCGGTGCCAATCCTGCTGAGGTGCGGGGCACAGTCCCCTCGGATGTGGTGGCGTGCTCGAAAGACAGCGTTTGTTTAAGGAGAAGTATAGGTTTCAGTAACCTGATCGCAAGATCAGAACACAATGTTGGAGGACAACATGATGAACAGGACCAAGACCGCGGTCATTGCCATGATCGCTCTCGTCGGGCTCGTCTGCACGGGGCTCGTGTTCGCCAGGTGGGGACAAGGGCCGATGGCGGCAGACAATCCCGCAGGACAACAAGTGAGGAGGCCTGGCCTCGACAGACTTATCGAGAGGCTCGAGCTGACGGATGAACAGGCCGACGCGCTCAAGGCCATCTTCAAGGAACATTACCAGACCATGAAGGAGCTCAGAGACAAGTTTCGCGACCTGCTTCGTGCGATCCGCGAAGAGCTGGCCACGGGTGAGCCTGACGAGGGAAAACTGGCAGACCTCATCGCGCAGGCGAAGGCCGTTCGTGATCAGATGCAGGCAGAGCGAGATGCTTTCAGGGCAGAGCTTGACGAGTTCACCGCCGGCCTGTCCGTCAAGCAGCAGGCACAGTTCCTTCTGTTCGAGGCGAGGATGTTCCGCAGAATGCATCGCAGAATGGAGAGGCGCAGCATGATGGAGGGCGACGGGCCTGTCGCGGCAGGAAAACTCGCTCCTGTTACTGTCAGGTGACGAGCACCGTTTGGTAATATTGATTGCCGACAGGCGCAGAGGGGACGCGTCCGCGTTGGGCGCGTCCCCTTTTTGTGCTTCAGCAAAAAGACTCACGAAAGCTCAGCTGGATAAGGAAGGCAATTCGCAGTCGAGCCGCCCGGATGATTACAGGGTCTGCAACAGGCATTAAACATAATTAAACTTTTTGCTGAGAGTTGTTGTTTTTAGGGGCGATATACAAATCCGACGTGAATTGATAATTTGGAGTGTCAACAGCGTAACAACACTAAGGAGTGATTGAGAGGTAATGGCTTTGCAAAGCGGAATAGTTCGGGAGGCGTGGGATTTGGGGAGTCGTTTTGGGACTTGGTTCTCGCGGCTTGTGCCAGTTGTTTTTCTGGCGGCCTGCTTGGTCTCCTGTGCACACACGCCTCGGTGGACGCCCCAGGCAGTCGAGCCGCCTCAATCTGTTGAGGTCGCGCAGGAGTCGGTAGCTCGGGCAGTTGCGGAGGAGGAGACAGCCGGGCCGGCCTCCGACAAGTCGAGCATGGCTCCCGCACTGCAGCCGAGTTCCTTTGCGCTGACGCGGGATGGCGCGGTCCTCACGGCTCTTGCGCGGAATCGTTCGTTGGCTGTGGCAAAGTTTGAGCCTGAAATTGCAGCAAGCTATATTCAGGAGGCGCGTGGCGCGTTTGATCCGGCCCTTCTGGCGACAGTTTCCTACGGCAGAGACACGCGCCCATACAGTCAAGCGGGTCTGACGTCGGTTGCTAACGAGGAAGAGAGTGTGGTCTCGCGGCAGTTCCAGACTGACTTGTCGATATCGGAGCCTCTCCCCACAGGGACGGAGGTTTTTCTCTCTGGAGGATTCTCTCGCAGCCACTCTTCCTCCTCTAGTTGGACTTACGAGGGCTCCTGGTCGGTTGGCGTCAATCAATCACTGCTGCGGGGCTTAGGTCCTGACGCCAATCTGGTCACCCTGCGGCAGGCAAGAAACACTGCCGCCAAGAGCCGCCACGAGTTCCGGTCATCCGTTCTGGAGCTCGTGTATCAGGTTGAGAATGCTTACTGGGAGCTGGTGCTTGCCACGAACACATTGAAGATACGAGAGTTCTCGGTTCAGCTGGCCAAGGACCAGCTTGAGCTGAATCAGGACTTGATTGCTGTCGGCAAGTTGTCTGCGGATGCCGTTGTGTCGGCAGAGGCGGAACTGGCTTCTCGCAAGGCCGAGCTCGTCGATGCGAGAATTGCGGTCAAGGAGCGAACTATTGATCTCATCTGTCTATTGAATCCTGAAGCTGCGGCACAGTGGAATTTAACGTTTGAGACCCTCGACCCTCCGGATATTGAGCGTATTGACCTGAGTCCTGAGATAAGCGTTAGGCTCGCTGGTCTTTACAGACCGGAGCTTGCCCAATCGCGCCTCGAGCTGGCCAATCGGGACCTGGAAGTTGTCAGAACCCGCAACGGACTGCTCCCCAAGCTTGACGCCTTTGCCTCGTACGGAAGGTTCAGCAGCGGAGCTACCGGGAGCGATGCGAGCAGCCATCTGAACGATTCTAAGTTCGATTCCTATCAGTTTGGACTTTTACTAGATATGTCGCCTCTGAACAGGTCAGAGAGGGCTGCACATCGCCGCGCTAAGTTTCAGCAGCAACAGGCTGAAGTTGCCATTGAGAACCTTGAGAGGATAATTGAGGCCGAGGTCCGGCAGGCGGCCCTTGAGGTCGAGAAACAATGGGAGAGGATTGGGGCGACCAAGCAGGCGGTCGAGAGCCGGCAGGAGGAGCTTGAAGTTGAGAAGAGCAGGTTCTTGGTAGGCAAGTGCACGAATCTGGACGTCGCTCAGGTTCACCGGGACCTGATTCAGGCTCAGCTGGACGAAGTAACCGCCAGGGTTCGCTACATACAAGCCATCACGTCGCTGTATTTGGCGGAAGGGACTTTGCTCTCTCGCCGTGGAGTCGGGACGTGAGGCCAGCCGTTGAATAGGAGACATACATGAAAAAGAAGATCGTGATAATCACAATTGTTTCTGTGGGGATAGCTATCGGCTGCTATCTATGGAGTGGCGATAGCAATGGCAGCTCGACGGATAGTTCCCTATCCACGACGGTCAAGGCCGAGCGTGGGCCCATTCAGCTGCGAATAGAGAGCACTGGGCGAGTGGTCTCGAATCTGGACGTCGAGATCAAATGCAAGGCAAGCGGCGAGGTCATTGGTGTGCCCTACGATGTGAGCGATCCGGTGAAGAAAGGGGACCTGCTTGTCGAGCTGGACCCCATAGACGAACAGCGCCGGGTCAAACAGGCCGAGGTGAATCTGTCATCATCAAAGGCCAAACTGGTTCAGGCGCAGCAGAATCTGGAGACAGCTGAGCGAAACCTAGTTAACGACATGTCGCGGGCCCAGGCAGACCTCAAGGCAGCTCGGGCTAAGTTCCAGGACGCCCATGCAAAGGCGGAGCGCGCCAAGAAGTTGCTTGAAGCAAAGCGCGTCAGTATCGAGGAAAATGAGACTGCGCAGACGACCGCATCTCTTGCTGCCGCTGATTTGGAGAATGCAAAGATCGCGTTGGCGGAGCTCAAGGTGAAGAAAGACGCTCTGGAAGTGTTGCGCCAGGACGTGACACTGGCAGAGGGCCAGGTTGAATCCAACAAGATAGCGCTTGAAATGGCGCAGCAGCGGCTCAAGGACACAAAGGTCTTTGCGCCAATCGATGGTGTGATTGCTGCCCGCCAAGTAGAGGTCGGGCAGATCATATCATCCCCCACCAGCAATGTAGGTGGTGGCACGGCCTTGCTTGTCCTGTCGGACCTCTCGCGAATTTTCGTTCTCGCCTCGGTCGATGAGAGCGACATCGGCAGGATTGAGGTCGGGCAGCGAGTTACGATTACGGCCGATGCGTTTCCTGACAAAGAGTTTTACGGGAAAGTTGTGCGCGTCGCCGCAAGGGGCGAGAACACCTCCAACGTCGTTACGTTTGACGTCAAGATTGAGGTGCTATCTGAGGGCAAGCAGAATCTGAAGCCAGAGATGACTGCTAACGTAGTGGTCATTGCGGCTGAGAGCGAAAACGCGCTGTTAGTCCCATCTGATGCTGTGTATAGAAGAAACGGGAAGACGTTTGTCTTGGTGCCAAGCGATGGCCAGCAGCCCGAGAGACGGAATGTCGAGGTCGGGATAGATGATGGCGTCCGGACTGAGATACTTAGCGGTCTGAAAGAGGGCGAAGAGGTCGTGCACTCAAAGGGGCAGATACAGAGTCGGTGGGCCCGCCAGCGAGGGAATCGCTCGCGTCCTCCAATGTCTCCGATGATGCGGATCGGAGGCAAAAGGTGATGATCATTGAGGTTGAATCGATGACCAAAACATATTCGCTTGGTGGCAGCACGATAAAAGCTCTGGACAACGTGACCTTTGGGGTCGAGTCGGGCGAGAAGGTGGCGATCACGGGACCTTCGGGAAGCGGCAAATCGACGCTGATGCACATCATAGGTTGCCTCGATAGGCCTGATTCGGGGCGATATTTGCTCGACTGCGAGGACGTCTCGCGGCTCTCAAAGAACGCTCTGGCCCAGGTCCGTAATCGCAAGATCGGGTTCGTATTTCAGACCTTCAACCTTTTGCCGCGGATCACTGCCTTGGAGAACGTTGAGCTGCCGCTGCTTTATGCTGGGCATCGGGAGGCCAGAGGGTCTGCGGAGGAGGCTCTGAGTATCGTTGGCCTTTCGGACCGGATAGGCCACGAGCCGAATCAGCTATCCGGGGGAGAGCGCCAGCGAGTCGCGGTGGCTCGGGCGATCGTAACAAATCCGGCGATCATTTTGGCCGACGAGCCAACCGGCAATTTGGACACGAAGACGGGCGAAGAGATCATGAGGCTATTCAAAGAGTTGAACGATCAGGGGCGAACGATCATCATCGTAACGCATGATCCCGAGGTGGCCGCTCACTGTTCTCGGCAGATTTACATTCGGGATGGCCGAATCCGAGATTCGCGGTCGGTGCCGACAGGAGACAATTAGACGTGCTTTTCTGGACTATCGTAAAGGTAGCGGTAAAAAGCCTCTTGGCCAACAAGCTCCGGTCGATGCTCGCTATGCTTGGTATCATCATCGGCGTCGCTGCGGTCATCTCGATGCTAGCTCTTGGTGCGGGCGCCCAGAAGCGCGTCGTGGACCGCATCTCGTCTCTGGGGGCTAATCTGCTGATCGTGAGCCCGGGGCAATGGGGCCGCCGAGGGGTCCGAACTGGCCCGGTGCAGACGCTTACGCTGAACGATGCGCAGTCGCTGCTTGAAGAGGTGCCTGCTATTGAGATGGTTGCGCCGATCGTCCGAGGAAGTGGGCAGTTCAAGTACTACAACAACAACTCACAGTCCATCATTATCGGCACATCCGTCACGTATTTTCCCATCCGTAATTTTGAAGTCGAGCGTGGTCGTCCCTTCACGGAGTGGGAAGTGAAGCACTCGGCGCGCGTCGCAGTTCTCGGCCCGACCACAGTGGAGAACCTTTTTGAGAACAGCGATCCCCTTGAGGAGACGGTCAAGATCAAAGGTATAAACTTCAAGGTTGTAGGTGTTCTGAAGGCAAAAGGCGATCAGGGCTGGTTCAATCCGGACGATCAGGCCATTATTCCCTACACAACGGCGATGAAGCAGCTTCTTGGCGTTGATTATCTCAGAGAGATCGATCTTCAAGCCGTAGAGGAGGCAGACCACACGCAGGTCGAGACCCAAGTCACTCAGGTGTTGAGGCGGCGCCACCGCATCCAATCCGAGGCGGACGACGATTTCCACGTACGCAACCTGGCAGAGATGGCTGAGGCCGCTTCCGACGTCACGCAGACTTTTACTATCCTCCTGGGGGCAGTGGCCGGCATCTCTCTTCTGGTGGGAGGTATTGGTATCATGAACATCATGCTTGTGACTGTAACCGAGCGAACCAGGGAAATCGGCATTAGAAAGGCCATTGGCGCCAAGGACAGAGACATCCTCACCCAGTTTCTGCTCGAGGCGATCGTGATGACTGGACTTGGCGGGCTGCTCGGCGTGATTGTAGGAGTCGGCGGTGCAAAGGCTATTGCGAATCTGTCCCAGTTCGGAACCGTGATCACAGCGTCCAGCATTATTCTTGCCCTGTCATTCTCAGCGGCGGTTGGTATCTTCTTCGGCTTCTATCCCGCCCGCCGTGCCGCACTGCTCGATCCTATCGAGGCGCTGCG
>QMNL01000066.1 GCA_003647755.1 Candidatus Coatesiibacteriota bacterium | reverse complement strand
CTCATCGGGGAAATGCGACCGCAACAGCGCGCAGGCGCCGGCCGCAAACGCCGCAGCACAGGCGGTTCCGTGTAAATAGTCATAACCCAGGGCATAACCGTCCGCCGATAACGCGCACTCGTAGGTTGGAAGCGTTGTGAGAATGCCATCCTCATCCCCAGGGCCGCCCGCACCGCCGGGGGCCACAACGTCAACCTTTCTGCCCTGCTCGCTGTCTCCCATATTCGAGTAAGGTGCAAGCTGGCCGCTCCTGTCAGTCGCTCCAACAGCCAAAACGCCGTCAAAACTCGCCGGATACCCGGACACGCCACCCGAATCGCCCGTCCCAGAAACCACCACAACATCATGAGTGGCCGCGTAGTTGACGGCGTCCTCAATCTGTGCAGACTTGGCGTCAAATCCGACGGGAATCAACACGACCTTAGCGCCCATGTCCACCGCATACCGAACCGCCTCCCACATCGCTTGTCTGGAGCCATCGAACTTAAGCGCCATGATCGAGGCGCCCCAGGAAAGGCCCGCTACGTTGAATGGGCTGCCTTCTTGGTCTGTGAATAGTGATGCACTGTTGTTGGCGCTGGCGGCCACTATTCCGGCCACGGCCGTGCCCAGGCCATCCTCGTCGAACACGCCGCTGCCTCCCTTGCCGTCCTTCGTGAACGACCAACCAAACACGTCATCCACGTAGCCATTATGGTCGTTATCGATCCCGTCGGCGTCGGTCTCACCGGGGTTGATCCAGAGGCTGTCCCTGAGGTCAGGATGATTCAGGTCAATGCCCGTGCTCACTATTGCGACGATGACCGAGGAGCTGTCGCCGCGTTCGATGCGCCACGCGGCAGGAGCATTGACATCAGCAGCGCGCGTCGGGTCAAAAAGTGCCCATTGCTCATCAAAGCTGCTATCACAGGGCATAATCATATCATCCTCAGGGACGAGAGAGCACTCGAAAACATTCATGCTCCCGACCGAGACTGCGAAGGGGCTGAACGTGTGGCCGACATAGCCCGGCTTGGTCACCGCGAGGCCAACGTTGTCGCCAGCCGAGACGGTCCTAAAACAGACACGGCCCAGATGGTCGCTCTCAAGCGAGGTCTTGACGCCCGCTGAGTCGGTTATGGTTACGGTCGCATTTGGCAGCGTGCAACCCTCGGCGTTCTCAGAACCGTTAGTAATCTGAACCGCGACCGTTCCGCTCTCGCCAGCCCGACCAACGTCGATGCGCAGCAACATCTTCGTTTGGTAATCCAATGCCCAGAGGTAAAGGCCGTCAAACGCCAGCTCGTAGAGATCAGAGCCGGGCACCACGAAGCCGGGATCGATCGACCCGTCGCTCTTGCGAATGAAAACTATGCTATCGCTCCGACCACATGTCGCCGAAACAAAGAGGTCCTTGCCATCCGCGGCCAACCCGAAGCCCTGAACCAGTTCAGTTTGACCCACTACCGATGGCAGATCTGCCCTTGAACGCTCTGTCCCATCAAGACCATACCAAATGAGTGTTCCGCCGCCCGATCTTGATTTGAGACAGACAAGATTCTCTCCGTCATAGGCCAGGCCGATCATCCTGCCATCAACATGAAACGACGAGACAAGGCTCCCATCCGACGGGTCTATACACAGCAGCCTCGGCACAGACCCCGAATCAACGATCCAAACATCGCCGGCGACCCACGCACAGCCCCGGGGCTGCACTTCATCAATGGTGTTCTCCACGTAGTCGATTATGAACGAGCCGCGGGTCGTGCCACCGATTGTGTCAATGACAAAGAGCATGGGCGAGACGATATCGCCCAGTACAACCACTCCCGAGGAATACAGAAGACCAGAATCATCTACGGCAAGGCCACGGGGATTCAGCTCATCCGGGGCTGCGAACTGATATCCGATGTCTCCCAAGGCCGCCAAGGATGGGTTGACGACAAGAAACATAAAGCTCAAAACACCAATGGTCATCAGCACAACAAGAGGTCTTAACATGGGTTCACTCTCCAAAAATCTGACACGGTTCTAATACTGTAAAACGAAGCGTCCTGCCGGCTCCATCGGGCCACCGGGATTCTTCCTCTCTCTGCCTTAACGGGCAAACTTGCCCAACACTCAGACAGCCACAAGTGTCCTGCAAGCCACCCAAAGTGGCACATATTAAAAGCAACCCTCTAAATGCGGGCCGATGATAACAACATCCGAGCCACCTTTACAAGCGCAGACGGGCCAAAACGCCTCGTCGCCCCGAGAAGAGCTGAAGGCCGTAGCCAGAATCGACGCGCCGTCCTAACCCCAGATAGGAAGGCGCCACCGGAATACGACTCGTCTGCCGATTCCCTGACTCTAATTTCACTTTCAGCAAGCCGGCGCCTCTTGGCAATGTCATCAAGTCTGGAGCCTGGGGTGTCGTTCGCATCCAAGACCGCTACAACGTTTGCACCACCTTTGGCCGCAAGCCTCATCGCATCCGCAAGGTTCTCCTCCTCAGGTGCAAAAAGTCCCGCCACAAAACATACACAACTCAAGATGCCTGCCCCTCGGAGCGTCCTCAACATCCGTATGCAGGCCTCCCTGTCGAGCTTAGGCCCAAAGCCAAGCTCCGAGGCAGCCCTCTCAATCGCGACGGGTAGAACGATCGTTGCCATATCACACCCAGCCCCCTGCAACCTCTTGGCAAGCTGCGCCGAGATGCCACACTCACAGGTCCGAAAGCTGAAGCGAACTGTCTTCAGACCCGCACGAGACAACTCGTCCACAAGCTCCTCCCACCACAGGGCGGGCGGGGCAAGGTTGTCGCCGACCAGCTCGAAACTGTGCTGACCCATATCTAGAAGACCACGGCGCATCTCCCTCGCTATTAGAGATGGCCTCTTCATCTGTGCCACGCCCCCTGAAAGACGCGGAACGATGCAGTGCAGACAGCTGTGCTTGCAACCCACGGAAGCCAAAATCGGCAGTCTGGTCTCTCCGCCCAACGGCGCTCTGTACAGCGGCAATTTCAACATCTCCCAGGGCACCGGAAGCATCGCATTGATGTTGAACATCTCTCTCGCCGAGAAAGACCTAATTCGAACCGATGCACCAACCAACCCGGACTGCGCCGACCTCAACACCGCATCCCGATCCTTGAAGCGACCGGGGCTGGCAAAACTAAAGGGGTCGCTAATTATCGCATCCAGCTCGGGGCAGTCCCAGTGGATTCTGGCCTCCTCGAAGAGGAGGTCCCGCCCACAGAGCACAACAACCCCATCCGGCACAAGCTCTTTCGTCTCCCGAACTGCCGTCAGATCCCTGTTAAGGGTGATAAGCGATGCGCCGAACACGATCAGGCTCGGCCGATGCCTCACTATGTCCGAGCGCAGCGCCCCCCACTCCAGCCCCTCCGCCTCATAGTCAACTACCTTGCACCTGAAGCCAGCAAGCGAGAGCTTGGCGGCCACCAGCAAGAGCTCCAGCGGAGGCGCAGCAGCGGACGATAGAAGGCTGCACCGTGCCCGCGGCCACCAGGGGCGCAAAGACCCATCGCCAGGCAGCCTCGCCAGTAACGCCGTCTCTACACTTCGTGTATTGGCCACATCTGAAGACCTCAAGTGCAATGTGCTCACACATCTCGTCTAGTATTCACCACAGACCATCATGCAATCGGCGAGCCCAAATGGGAAGAGCTCTCCTTCTCCCCAGTAACCAGACTGACGCAGATGGTTCGTGCTCTTTGGAGTGCGGCGGCTTGACGCCGCTTTCATTTGCGGTGGCTTGACACCGCGCTCCAATAGACAGCTTCATCTCTTTCCGAAAACCGATTGCTGCAGCGATGACTGACATAGGACCGATGTCGCGTCAAGCCGCGACGAGAAATGGCGGCATCAAGCCGCCGCGCTCCAAAGTCGCCCAACGGGTGTAACTTACAGACCGATACCTACCGAACTCATACCCTCTGCGCAGCGGCAAGGCGTGTTCATCCCACAATCTGTCTTGCCATTAATCTGATTATTGGGGTTCTCCCCAGTAAGCAGACCTGCTGGCCCAGCAAGTCACGAATTGAGGTCTTTCCTGCTCGACTCATGTCAGTCAGCAGGTATCCTTCGGGCGTCAATAGATGTTACAGTTATGCGATTGGCGATCCGACGTTGAGTGCGTAACCTCGACTCTCGCAGCCATAATCGCTGGGCTGCAGGGCGAGCGCAGTGCCGGATGGGGTCTTGAAGCAGCTGGCAAAAACACCAGCAGCTTATCGGGGTAAGGTAACAGTTGGCAAGAAAGGTGAGATGGCAAAAGTCGCGAGATTGACAGACGACGAGAAGAAGGTGTGCCTAAGATGCGGCGCGTGCCTTGCCGTATGCCCCGTCTATAAGAAGAAACTCGTCGAAATGGTTGCGCCGCGGGGTAAAATGGCGCTAGCTGAGTCGCTTGCTGGCGGCGAGATCGACTCGGAGCACGGCGTCGCTTCTTATCTCTCTCAGTGCCTTGTCTGCACGGCTTGTATGGATGAATGTCCTAACGAACTTGATTTCGACGCGAGAATGATCGCTGCGCGGTCAGTGCTCAAGACAAAGAAGGCCGGCAATCTCCCATTCATCGCTGCGTTCCGGACAGTCCTCCAGACAAGATCGCTGATGAACCTCGGCGCATTCTTGGGACGAGCGCTTCGTCGGCTGTTCTTCTTCAAGGTCCCCAGCGAATCCGGGATGCATCTCAGGTTCCCAATCGTAGTTCCCAAAGACCGCCTCCTTCCCAAGATCGCATCACAGCCGTTCCTGAGCTCTGCCGTAGCCAGGAGCCAATCTGCTCTGGAAGATGCCCCGCACACCCGATCTGTCGCCTACTTCGTCGGATGCATGGCCAACTACTCCTGGACCGAAGTCCCCCTCCACCTGCTCCGGCTGATGCCGAAAGACCCTCATCTCATCGTCCCCCTCAAACAAAAGTGCTGCGGCATGCCAGCAATTATATGTGGCGACCTGGTCTCTGCGAGAAGGCTCGCGAGGCACAACATAGAGGTGCTGCTTCAGACCGGCGCGGAGATGATAGTTACCACCTGCGGCTCCTGTGGCTCGGCAATCAAACATTACTACCCAATCCTGTTCAGAGACGATCCCCAGATGCTCGCCTCGGCACAGGCCGTCGCCAGCCGCATAATCGACGTCTCGGAGCTGCTGGTTGACGTGCTGGGCCAAACGAAGTTCTCGGTCAACAAAAAACTGCTTGAGCGGCTTGGACTCGATCCCGCCAAACCCGTCAGAGTTACCTACCACGAGCCATGCCACCTCGGCAGGCGAATGAAAGTCGTCACACAGCCCAAAACGATCCTAAACAACACCGCAGGCCTTAAGTTCGTCCCAATGCAGGACGAGAACGTGTGCTGCGGCTGTGGAGGCCTGTTCAGCGTCCATCACTATGACATCTCACGCGCGATCGCCGCCGACAAAGCCAAGAATATCCTCGCGACCGGCGCCGACATTGTGGCAACCGGCTGCCCCGCCTGTGCCATGCAGATAGCCGATGGACTCGCCCATATCGGCCGAAATATCCCTGTCGTCCACACAATCGAACTTATCTCGGCCGAGTGATTTGAACCTTCCGCCGCCCTAAGCCAGAGTCTTCAGACCTGACCCCATGTCAGTCGGATGATGCGCGCCGATCCGTCGGTCAGGTGGCATGTGATTCGTTGTATTTTGTCCCAAATGGGACAATCAGCCCAGAATCGCTGTCCCAAATGGCACAACTAGTGAAACGCTATTGATTGTCGCAAGAGACCGATATTAATCAGATATGAGGGAATAATACCAATATCCCGACCAATAGCGGTCTTGACGAAGTCAGGCCGGAAAACCGCGATGTGTGCCCGATTCTCCCCCTTCAATAGGCAGTTTTAGGAATCCGCTCGCTTTGGTGGCACGTAATCTGCTCTCTGGTAATTGCAACATCTGACAAGGAATTGGTAAGAAGAGACAGTGAGGAGGTGTCTGTATAGAGTTCGCCCCGATGAGCCCCATGTGGTTCAGTTTTAAGCTCTCAGCAGGCCAGCATGAGTCCTGCCCGATCCCATTAACCTGCGAGGGCATAACTGGGTGTGGGGGACCGTTGCCCTAACGACCCCCGCACCTTATTCCTCTTCCACGAGACATCTGAGCAAGCCGTGGTCCCGTAGTGTTCGTCTCTCCGCTCAGCGCAGCTATGGGGAGGCGAAAATCAGCGCCTCATAACGTCCGCTGGAGAGCCGTTTGATGAGCCGTGAGCGAGACCTCACATCATCCACGATTTCCCTCGGTGTCTCACTTGTCAGGACGAAAATGCCTGTTCTTGCCGAAAGTCGCTCGTCAACGACAAGCCGGCAGCCGTGGAGATGGGCATCGAAGGGTATGTCCGGAACCGAGATAAGCCCCGGGAGATTGGCCGCATGAACTCTCAGTTCACGCGTTGAGAGACAACAGAGATATTCGCGCACGTCTCTGGTCAGCCTGGACCTGTGGACCACTGCGCGCGCCTCGGCCACGCCGATTCGAAGGTTGAGCGAGAGAACCGCGTAGGCCGCATAGGCGACCAGCAGCGCGCACGCCAGTGCACCTGCAATGCGCAGCTGTCGCACAAGTTCAGCCCTTAAGCCGATGGTCCGTTCATGTAAGCGACTGGCAAGGCCTTTTGCCCTCCCGTCTCTCCAAGAACGCCCCCGGAGAATGGAGCCACCTATCCTCAAAAAGAGCCTCGTCTGCCTCGCAACGCCAACACCCAGAAACAAAGACAAACCCATGAACGCCTCGGCCGATTGATGTGTCGTCGTATCGAGAACGGAGAGGGCCGGCAGAAGCAAAAGCGCGGCCCAACCAAGCAGGAATCTCACTTTAGCGGGTGCATTGATGACACAATATGCCAGGGCGGCAAGACATAAGGCCAGTTTCGCCCTGTGCATCGCTACCGTGTATCCGACAGACAGATCCATGACAAGAAACACAACCACGCATGACAAGAGATAAACGTGCCGATTCCTGCCGCCCCAAGCCAGCGCGGCCAACACAATGAGCGAGGCGGGGAGGTAAAACAGGAACTGCTGGCGCAGGAAGAAATCCAGGTTCTTCACAATCAGCGCCAGATCAAACCTGGGGGCTGGAAGTGGGAACCTCGACTCTATCACATGCCTGCTTATGAAGAACATCGCCGCGCCTGATGCAAACAGGCCGGCCGCGAGCTTGACAACTCGCCTCTTTGGCACCAGAAGAGGTAGCAAAAGTGGGGCCATGAATGACGCCTCTTTCGAGAGGAACGCCCCGACCATGAGCGCAATTCCCAGCCACGGCAGGTCTCTTGCCCGCTGGTGTATTGGCTGGGACTTAGCCCATCGGACAAGGTAGAACATTCCCGAGGCAAGAAAGAAGAGCTCCATCTGCAACGAGGATGAGGATCGCACCCAGGAAACGCTGTAGATGGGGAAATAAACTGCTACCAGAAGCCCGGCCACAATACCAGCGATTCGTCCACCGAGGAGGTTCCCGAGCCGATAGACAAACAACGCCATCGCCGCAAATGTAAGCATGATGCCGAGCTCGTATGGCGTAGGGGACGCCCCGAAAATAGCGAACAGGACAACCCAGAACAT
>QMNL01000065.1 GCA_003647755.1 Candidatus Coatesiibacteriota bacterium | reverse complement strand
TGATCTAGCTGATCATTCTCACCGAGGAAGCAGAAGGGGTCCTCGGCCGCAAAATCACCCTGCGCCCAAAATGCCCTCGCTCGCCAGCCGCCACATACGTCATAAAAGCGGCAGTTGGAGCATCTCTCCGCCGTCGGCTCTCTCTTCAGTGCCCTGAGTGATTTGAATATCTCGCCCTCACGCCAGAGCTTTGACACGGTCGTTTTCAGCACATTGCCAGCTGAGATGGGCAGAAACGGACAGGCGAGCGCCTCGCCATCAGCCCTGACGAAAAGCAGGCCCGTGCCAGCGACGCAGCCGTGGAAGAAGACCGGCACGAGGAGCCGCACAGCGAGCGATGACGGCCAGTTGCTTGCCCCGAGCATCGCCCAGTAGTTCGGTGCGCACGTGGGCTCGATGATGAGTCGCGAGTGGCGCTGTAGCCGAGCGATTTGGATGAGCATGCTCTCGTATTGCTCCGGAGTGAGCATGATGCCGCTATTGCGCAGGCCTCTACCGCACGGGGAGACGAAGTAGGCGAGCATCACCCGCGCCCCGAGGTTCTCGGAGAGCCGGACGATCTCGGCGAATCGCCTGTAGTTCGGCTGCATGAGCGTTGTGTTGATCTGAAGGGGAAGCCCTGCTTCCCTCGCAGCGATGCAGCCCTCGATCGCACGAGCAAAGGCACCCCGTTCGCCGCGAATCTCGTCGTGCACAGCCGGGCAGTCGCCGTCAAGACCAACCGCAACGCCGCACACGCCCGCTCGCCTGAGTCGTCTTGCCAGCGCGGCGTCAAGCAGCGTGCCGTTGGTGGCGATGACGGGCCACAAGCCCCACCCGCTCGCATACTCGCAGAGCTCCACGATGTCGTCGCGAAGGAGCGGCTCGCCCCCCGAGAAGACCACCATCTTGAACTCAGGCTGCGCAGCAAGCTCACGCAGCAGCTTCCTCATCTGCTCAAACGAGAGCTCCTCCTGCTGCACGTCGCTCGATTCTGCATGGCACTGAATGCACCGCAGATTGCACCTCCGGGTTACTTCCACGACTGGGTGCACCGGAAAGCCGATGCAGCCCATCCCCTCCGAGCCGGCCACCAGTCCAAGCAAATCCAGCCCCGAACAGAGCCACCTCGGCATGAACCGCCAGTGCACAAGCACGCCATAGAGAACCACAGACCCGGCCTGCCGCAAGAGCTGCCCAGGCGAGAATAGAATGCGTCTTCTTAGCTTCATATCCCTCAAAACGACATGACTGCAAAACCACTTGAAAGCCAACGGCACTGTGCAGCTCGCTGTCTGCTTGCGTGCTTTGACTGAGTCGCCTATTGCGCATTATGATCGTGCCGTTGATGGCAAGTATGCTGAATCGAGGTGGAACGTCAAATGTCCAGAGCACTTATAGGCACATCGGGTTGGTCCTACGCTCATTGGAAGCGCGTTTTTTATCCTGACGGCTGCACTGGAACGAAGATGCTGCCCTTCTACGCCCAACATTTCCACACTGTCGAGCTGAACGCGTCCTTCTACAGGTTGCCCAAGGCAATAACGTTCGATGGCTGGGCGCAGAAAACGCCCCAGGGCTTCGTCTTCGCGGTCAAGGCCAGCAGGTTCATCACGCACATCAAGCGCCTCGCCGACATTAAGCAACCCTGGGAGGCATTCATCGCTAACGCCTCGCATCTGGGCGAGAAGCTGGGGCCAGTCCTCTTCCAACTGCCGCCGAGCCTCAAGGCCGATACGTCCGTTCTAGACGACTTCTTTGCCCAGCTGCCGAACACGCTCCTCTATGTTCTTGAGCCGCGAAACCAGAGTTTTTTTCAGCAGCCAGTCATCGACCTCATGAGACGGCACAATATCTGCCTGTGCGTGGCCGATTCGCCTCGCTATCCGAGGAGCTTTGTGACGACCGCAACGTTCGTCTATGTGAGGCTTCACGGGAGCACCAGCCTCTACGGCTCCAAGTACACGGATGAAGAGCTTGGCTTCTGGGCGGATAAGGTGTGGGCCTGGCTCAAACAGGACCTCGACGTTTACGTCTATTTCAACAACGACCTTGAGGGCTTCGCCGTTGAGAATGCCAGGACATTGATGGAAATGCTCGGCCAGGAACCACCGGCCGCGGATTCCCGCACGTAGATTTGAGGAGGCGTCGGCCCGATGCGACAGGCGTCTTTTCAAACGAATCGATTATTCGTAAACTCTTTCGCCATGCGAAAGCCTGACTGGATACTCATCATCGTTGCCGTGCTCATCCACGCCTCGTTTCTTCTGTCGCTGGCGCTTCATTTCAACGTTGTGTCAGTCTGGCCGCCGAGGGTGAGGCCCGAAGTTGTGATACACACGTTGCACGATAACTGGATGCCGGTATCACCGCCAGAGAATCAGCCGCCGGCCGAGCCCCAGTCCATGTCCATAACGAGGCGCGCAAAGGGCGTGCATCTCTGGGATCGCTTGTTCTACGATTCGACCAAGTACGAAGTCGGCTTCGATTTTTTCGGCCTATACAAGGGCGCACTCGACCTTCTGCGGGGCAGATCGATCTATCAGGAGGCCCGATATGGCCAGAACGAGACGGTCTTCTCGGACGAGGCGGTGCCCTATTACTGCCCCTACATCTATCCGCCGATCGTCTCCTACTTCATGGTCCCGCTTGCGATTGTGCTGACGCCGTTTAGGGCATTTGCGGTGTGGACGCTGGTGCAAGAGCTCTTGCTTATCTGGTGCATTGTGCTCTCTCGAGGCCTCTTCGCATCGGATTGGGACAAGAGCGTCATAACCGCTATGTGGCTCTGTTTTACGCCGTATTACCTGCTGCTTTACATCGGCCAGACGTCGTTTGTCATCGCATTTTGTATCATGCTTCTGGGCTGCTCCTACATCGCAGGACACAAAAAAGCCGGTGACTGGGCATGGATTGTCAGCGTGGCGCTGAAGCTACTGACGCTGATCGCAGCGCCGATCCTCGTGCGCTTCAAGCGGTATCGAGCCGTAATCCTCGCAATTGCCATCGTCATCGCCGCCTCGGCGCCATACTTTGCGTTCCATCCGCAGGATGTCGGGTTCTTCACGTATCTCGTTAAGTCACGGACGGTCGCTCCCTACGGCGGCGATCTCTCACACTCCGAGGTCTCATATTACCTCTTTGGGCCAGGGGCGGGCCAACACGTATCGAAGGTCTTCATGTGGGCCGTGATCATGCTCTCGCTGGGTCTCACTTTCCTGCCAAGAAAGGTGCGCTTTGTCGATGGCCTCTCGCTGTGGATGTGCACGTATTTCCTCGCCTATATCCGCGTTTGGGAGCACCACTACGTCATGATCGTGCCGATTTTGGTGCTCTTGTTCTACTCCACGCGGAGCAAGTTCGTCTTGGCCATGTTCGTCCTGCTCGCGCTGCCAACGCCCTTCTTCCTATACGGCAGCAGCTGGTCGCTCGCTCAGAACCTCATCCACCACCTGTTCAAGCTCGTGCCCATAGCGATGCTCTACGTGTTCGTGGCCAAGACCATCATCACCCGCCGCAAGGACTATATGTCGCCCCGTGAGGCGTTGTCCTGAATGCCCCATCGCCCAGTGAAAGCGGTCGCGATGCTGGGGATTACCACGATTCCAGCCTGCCTGCTCGTTCGAGATGCCCTGCCCACATTCTTGACCCTCGACTGCGCACCCTCAGCTCGCCTTGCGGGGCAGCATGTTCCTCGCAATCGTTAGAGCGTCGAGAAAGTAGCCCCACAGCGTCGAAGGGCGCCTCGCCATGCGGAGTTTTTTGAGGACGAAAGACGGTCGGAAGTAGAACTTGCGGACAGCCGTGTTCCTCAGCCTCCAGACCTGCTCCTTTGAGAGCTGCTCTGTGCCAATTGCGGTGTAGGCCCCGCCGTCGAACTGGGTGTCGTTCTCGGTGATGTAGCCTGCCTTGATGGCGTCCTGGCGGAGCTTCGTCCCGATGTATGGGTCAACCGTGGCGAACGATGCGAAATCGCAGTCGAGCTCTATGGCGAAATCGATTGTCTTCTGGATAGTCTCCTCGGTCTCGCCGGGCAGGCCGATGAGGAAGAAGCCCACTGTCTTCAGGCCGTATTTCCTGCAAAGCCGAAAGCCCTCGCGGATCACATCGGTCGTCATGCCTTTTGAGTATTCGGCCAGTATCTCGTCGCTGCCACTCTCGACACCCAGCTGGATTGTGTGGCAGCCAGCGTCGCGCAGGAGCCTGCACAGCTCGTCGTCCAGCGTATCGACGCGGTTGATGCAGTCGAAGCTGAAGCGCTTGCCCAACGAGATTATCGCCGAGAGGAGCTTCGTCGCCCGCTCCTTGCCAACTATCATGTTGTAATCGACGAAGTGAAGCTCGTGGACGCCGATGCTGTCGAGAAACAGCAGCTCCTCCTTGACGTTTTCGATGTTGCGAGTCCGGTAGGTCCGAAGCTGGTTGCTGCAAAACGTGCACGAGAACGGACAGCCGAGGCTGGTGATCACCGTCGCCATCGGGCGATGCTGGGCCCAGGGCAAACGATAGCGACTGAGCGGGAATAGGTCGTGCCGAGGCGCCGGATAAGCGAACTCGGCCTTCGAGTATCTGTTCTGCTTGGAGACAATCTCACCGCTGGGGTCGCGGAAGATCATGTCCTTAACATCGCCCGTCCGGCCGCCTAGATACGCCAGCAAGCCGTCGGACGTGAAATCGGTCAGGATGGCATCGAGAAAGCTGTGCTCGCTCAGGATTTGCTCGCCCATCTCCAGTAGAAAGCCCCCGCTGGCGATCATCTTGGCGCCGGTCGCTTTCTTGACCCTGGACAGAAATGCGAAGTCAGCCTTCCAGGAGCACGATGCAGTAATGAAGAATATAACATCAGGCTTAAGAGATGTGATGCGAGCTGCGGCCTTGCTCGACGATAGGCGCTCGATGATTGCGTCAATCACCGAGACCTCGTGCTGCGTGGAGAGGACGCCGCTTTGGACGGCCAGATCTATCGGCTGCCAATATGCGTTGGCCTTCGCGGTGCCGGTGCAGTAGTTGGCTCGCATGTATAACCTGTCGCCAGGCGGGTTGAGCAAGAGTATCCGCATTCAGAGCTCCTCAGACGTACTTTGTTACTGATCTCCGTTGAATCGTTCGGCACACGGGGTCAATCGAATAGTATGTCGGGCGGCCTCGATGTCAATATGCAAGGCGCCGCATCGCGGGCAGGCTCATTTCCTGCCGAGAAGGTAGCGGACTATAACACGGGCGATGGCGAGCGTATCGCGCAGCTTACGGAAGTGGCTCTGACCGCCAGGCTTGTAGATAAGCGGCGTCAGAACCTGCTCGATTCTGCCCCCACGACGGCAGATCTGAAACAGTATCTCGGTCTCCGCCTCGAAGCCGTGCGTGGTCAGCTCCTCCAGCCGGATCGCCGAGAGCTTGTACAGTCGAAAGCCGCACTGGCTGTCGCGGATTTTCGTCCCGCATACTGTTGAGGCCCAGAAGTTCGAGAGACGGTTCGCAAGCAGCCTCAGAAACGGCATCTTGCCCAGCGAGAACGGTCGGTAGCCCAGGACAAGCTCGCAATCTGTCTCGACAAACCGAGCGATGAGGTCTGGGATCGAATTGACCGAGTGCTGCCCGTCCGCATCAAGCGTGATAGCCGCTTCATAGCCGTTTCGCTGAAGGTAGCCAAGTCCGGTTGTGAGAGCCGCCCCTTTGCCGAGATTGGCATGGTGGCGCAGGATGAGGTCTGCGTGCCCGCTGGCGATATCCCCGGTGCCATCGGTCGAGCCGTCATCGACGACAACGATTGCGTCCGGTGAGCCCGATCTTGCCTCCTCCAGGACAGACCTAATCGTGCTGGCGGCGTTATAGGCGGGGATGAGGAGGGCGAAACGGGGGGGCGATTCGGTGTTCATGCCGGTTTTCCCAAGTTCAGAGGAGATAGGCGGTGGCGATGCCCACTTGGGCGAACAGGAGGATGAGATACATGTGCTTCCAGGATGGGTGATTGCGCTCTGTGGCGAGCTCCTGGGGCCTTCTCAGGAGGAGGTATCCGGCGTAGGCACCCCAAGCCATGAGCAGTGCCGAGACGATGACCAACGCTAGGTGATTGCCCGAAAGAGCTCCCGTGGCAACGCCGACTGGTATCAGCAGGAACGGGACGACCAGCGACATGGCAACGACCCAAGCAGCCCTTCTGACGCCGAGAACGATCGGCAGCGTCATGCAGCCTTGAGCCCTGTCGCCCTTCATGTCCGCAAAATCCTTTGTTGACGCAGCCCCGAACACGAATAGGCCGAACACCACGCCGATGAACCACGGTTCCGTGGCCTTCACGTCGGCAATGGACGCCCAGCCGGCCACGATCAGCAGCAGTCCCCTGGGGACCGCGATCGTCAGGTTTGCCAGCCAGCAGATACGCTTCGTTCTCAGCGGCGGGGCGGAGTATGCGTAGGTTATCAAAGCTGTGAATACCACGATGACAAGGAAGGTCAGGTTGACGAACGCGGCGAGCAAGATTGAGGCGCTGTAAAGAAGCACGACCGCCACGCCGGCCTGACGAATGGTCATTTCCCCGGATGGAAGTGGTCGATTCGGTTTGTTTATGCGGTCGATTGCGATGTCGAAAATCTGGTTGAGTCCGTTCGAGGCCGCGTTCAGGAGCATTGCGGCCACGGCGCCGACGTAGGCGGGAACAGGAGGCAGGGAGTGTTTCGCCATGACAGCGGCGGAGAGAAACCCCACGAACGGGGCAAGCAACGTAAACGGCCTGGTGAGCGCAAGCAGCGGTCTAATAGCGCCCCGGCTCATTCCGCGTCCGACACACGAAAGAAATCCACAACCGCTGCCCGAAAAGCTGCGTCAGTCCTCACCGCGTTGATCCAGTTTCTGAATCCCATGCTCCCAGGAAGGCCCCGGCTATACCAGGCCGCGAACTTCCGGAACCGGCGAACCGGATCGCCCTGCGACTCGTGCACAGTCATGCGATAGTGCCACAAGAGGACCTTCCCGATCTCCTGACGGTCTGGTCTGGTGGTCTCCGCCGGTGACCCTCCGTTGAGGGCGGCCGAGATGTCCCCAAAAAGCCACGGGTTGCCCAGCGCAGCCCGTCCCACCATCACCGCGTCGCAACCCGTCTCATCGATCATCCTCAGTGCGGCCGCGGGGCTGTCAATGTCCCCGTTGCCTATAACCGGCACGGCCACCGTCTCCTTGACGCTCCTGATGAGCGACCAGTCGGACTTGCCTCTGAACCGGTCCACCCCGTACCGCGGATGAACCGTCACTGCGGATACGCCGAACTCCTCGGCCAGTTTGGCCACAAAAACACAGTCGCAGGAGTTCTTTTCGTAACCAGCGCGCATTTTGACCGTTACCGGGACGCCAGCGGACTCTACCACACGACGCATTATCTGGCTCAACAGGTCTGGATCACGCATGAGCGCGACGCCAGAGCCGCTTTTCAGAATCTTGGGCACTGAGCAGCCAACATTGATGTCAATCAGATCGACACCTGAAGAGCCCACAATCGCAGCTGCATCAGCCATGACTTCGGGCTTTGCTCCGAAAATCTGCGCCGAGATCGGTCGCTGAAAGTCATCAAATCGCAAAAGCCGCTCGGTCTTTCGGGAGTTCCTGACCAGCGCCTCGCTGCTCACCATCTCCGTGCAGACGAGGTCG
>QMNL01000064.1 GCA_003647755.1 Candidatus Coatesiibacteriota bacterium | reverse complement strand
TAGGTTGCACCTACGGCTACTCAGGTTCATCCCCTTACGGGGATGCAGGAAGGACGTCTTCAGTTGAGCAGGCCCGGGCACGATTACGAAAACTCCTCTTTTTTGCTTGTTGTTCTTGACGAATGCAGGTGAAATGGCGCATATTATACTGCTCGAATATATGGGGAGGAGTATGATCGGCACTCGGTGTGGTTTCAAAGCGATTGCGTTGTCCCTTGGGCTGTTGCTCGGTTCAGGGATATATGCTGTCAATGCAGCCTCCTGGGCGCATTCGGACGAGGTCCTGATGAGGTTCTCGCCCGATAGGGACGAGTATGTTACGTGGGACCGCATCCGGCTCTACCTCGAGGTGATAGGCGCATCCGATTCTCTCACTGTTGACATCTACCTCGGGATCATGCTGCCCGATGGGAGGCTTTTCGGGATCGTTCCGGACCTGTCTTTTGAGGGCCTAAACGTTGACAAGGGTAAGCTGTACGCCATCTCACTCGACAGGCCAGCGTCTCTTGTTCCAGCGGTGAGCGGTGTGCTTATCACCAAGGGAGTCAGCATGCCTCGGACGCTGGTTTACAGAGCGGTTCTTGCCCACGGTCTTGACCTTGCTGAGGGTAATTATGTGGCTCTGGGTATGGCATGTCTAGCTGGCACTTTGACACCGGTCGCGTTCTCAGCCCAGGCCTTTCACTTTGAGCCGCAGACCTGCTCCGTCTCTGGGCGAATCTTCGACGAGAACGGCCCCGCCTCATCAGCGACGGTGCGGTCGGCAAAGGGCGCAGGATTGCTGGGCGCGACGGCTAATGAGGTTCTGAGCGACTCGGAGGGTAACTTCTGCCTCGAAGGTGTGCCTTGCGATAAGAAGGTCCGTATTTGTGGCTGGAAGCCGGGATATTACTGCCAATACGCCAAAGTAAGGAGCCCAACCACCAGTGCTGTTATGGTCCTAGAGCCGATAACGCCCGTCGATAACGAGGAGTATGAGTGGCTGGCCCCGGACCCCATCAGCCTCGATGAGCATTTCTGCGTCCAGTGCCACGCTGCTGCGCACGAGCAGTGGGCCAACAACTTCCACGCACAGGCCGCAAGCAATATTCTCGTGCAGACCATGTATGCCGGATGCGATGTCCACGGAAACCCGAACAGGGGGCCAGGATATAAACTAGACTTCCCCAATACAGCCGGCAGCTGTGCGCTGTGCCACGCCCCGGTCGCGGCGCTTGAGTCGCCCTACAACTCCGACATGTCGGACCTTCCGGGCCTCGGCGCGCGCGGGGTAATATGCGATTTCTGCCACAAGATAGCAGACGTTGACCTCTCCAACCTGGGAACGGTGTATGGGATCAACGCGATCGAGCTTCGACGTCCGTTCCCCGACCGGCAGCTTTGGTTTGGCCCATTTAACGACAGCGGCCCGCTGGATACATTTAACCCGCTGATGGAAAAAAGCGAGCTATGCGCGCCCTGCCACGCGTGCGATTTCTGGGGCGTGCCGGTTTACACCTCATTCCCCGAGTGGGAGGCCAGCCCGTATAAGGAAATGGGCATGCAGTGCCAGGCGTGCCACTACAGGCCTGACGGTGTTACGACCAACGTAGCGCCTCCCCCGAACAAGGGCCGGGAGCGGGACCCGGGCACCATCCCGTCACACATGATCATGGGCGAGGACAACCTCTCCTTGCACTACCAGGCAGCCAACTTATCAATAACAGCATCAAGAGAGGCGGACGACCGTCTGGTGGCCACGGTGGAGGTATTCAACGCGTTCGCTGGGCATGACTTGCCGACAGGACGCCCGATACGGAACATCATCTTGCTTGTCAGTGCGTTCGACGGTGAGGGCGATGAGCTTGAGTTTCTTGGTGGTGACACGGTTCCTCGATATGGGGGCACAGGCGGCGGGCCGCGCGACTTTGCGGGACGGCCCGGCAAGATGTTCGCGAAGATATTGGTGGACATGATGGGCAACCACCCAGCACCGTCATGGCGGCAAACGATGATCCTCTCCGACACCCGCATCCCGGCGCTAGGGTCGGACTTTTCGAGCTACGAGTTTCGGCTGCCCAAGTCAGCCACCTGTGCGACGGTTGAGGCGCGGCTGATATATCGCAGGGTGTTCAAGGAGATAGCCGACGAGAAGGGGCTTCCGCTTGATGACGTTCTTATGACGAGTGAAAGCGAGACGTTTCACTTTTGAGGAGAATGAGATGATAAAGAGGGGTTTATCAACCCAGGGCGAGCGACTAGCGCGGCGGCCGAGGCGTGTAAGAAAGCGTGTCGCGGCTTTCGGCCTGGTGTGGGTTGTCTCGCTCGTTTTTGCTTTCCTACCACAGCTGGGCGCGGTTGAGGAGCCCAAGCAATACAGATGGGTTAACACCCTCGGGCCGCCCGGCGGTCTCGGCTATGACACTCGTATTGACCCACGCAATCCCAACATAGTCTTCACGACCGACCAGTGGGCCGGGATGTGCAAGAGCTATGACGGGGGTTACACATGGTACCCGCGCAACGAGGGGATAACCAGCAGGTTCGGGCCGTCCTTGGATTCGGTTCCCATTTTCTGCTGCACGATCGACCCATACGACTCGAACATAGTGTGGTGCGGCACGTTTGGGATGCGTGGGGTGTATAAGTCGTTCGACGGTGGTGAGACCTGGGTCAAGATGGACAACGGGATCCCCGATCTCGAGGGTATGTCCTTTCGCTCTTTCACGATCGACCCCTCCGACACCGACATTGTCTATACGGGCGTTGAGGTGCCCCTGATCGGTAAGAACAAGTCCGAGGGAATGATATTCAAGACAGTGAATGGGGGCCAGAGCTGGTTCAAGGTCCTGGAGTGCGACGCTCTGGTCCGGCACATAATGATCAACCCGATAGACACGCAGATTCTCTACGCTGCAACCGGGATTTTCGACCGCCCGGACGTGAGGTGGGAGGGAATACTGAAGACGGTTGACGGGGGTCAGACGTGGTTTCCGGTGAACAATGGGCTCTTGGATGACAATGGCGAGGGCAGCCTTGTGGTCGGCGGCCTGACGATGCACCCGGACGACCCCGACATCCTGTTCTGTGCGACGGGGCGGCACGAGGGCTTCGGCTCGGAGCCAAATCCCAGGCACGGGGGTGTCTTCAAGACGGTTAATGGCGGCGCCAGTTGGACCGCCATCTCACCAGAGTATCACTGCTGGAACGCGGTCGAGGTCGATCGCAGCGATCCTGACATAATCTACGCGTCGTGTGAGCATTGGTTTGCCAAGAGCTACGATGGCGGCGAGACATGGAAAATGACGCCGCTGGGTCTGCCTGGGGTCTATTCGGGAGTGCCGATAACGATCACGATCGATCCGACGGACCCCGATAAGGTCTTCGTGAACTCATACACCGGGGGACTCTACCTCTCGCTCGACGCCGGCGATACGTGGATGGACGCCATGGACGGCTTTACTGGCTCCGAGATGACAGATGTCTCGATGGACCCGCACAACCCGTCGGTGGTTTTTGCTGTAGGCAGACCCGGGCCTTTCAAGAGCGTTGATGGAGGGCTTAGCTGGCTCGGAGTGGGGAGCGTTGGAGGTCAATACCAACCTCGGCCGGAGTGGTCGGCGGTATGCGTTAAGCCGGATGAACCGAACGTGGTGCTGGCGGCGGACCAGTTTTACGGCGAGCTGTATAGATCGGAGGACTGGGGCAAAAGCTGGGATATAGTGCTGGCAATAATGCCCACTGATCAGGTATCATATCCCTACTCGCTTCATGGGTTCAAGGCGATCGCCTTTGCCCCCTCGGATACGTCCATAATATATGTTGGGGCACGGATACCCGACAAGACCATCGAGTTTGAGCGCATGACCCCGTTCGACACGACGAGGCCCAGCATGGGAATCTACAAATCAACGGATGGCGGGGACAGTTGGGCACAGATGAACGACGGGCTTCAGGACACCACGAAGAACATCAACGAGATTGTCGTCCACCCCCAGGACCCGGACATCGCGTATATATGCACCCTCAACTCAGGGATATATAAGACTGTTGACGGAGGGCACCACTGGATGTCGGCTAGCTCCGGACTGACCAGAAACGACATAAGGGCGTTGGCCATTGATCCCTCAAACCCCGAGGTGCTCTACGCCGGCGCCGAGGGTGGGGGCGTATTCAAGACCGTGGACGGCGGCCTCAGCTGGACCCAGGTCAACGTGGGCCTTGACGCTGAAGCGACCGTCAGAGGGATAGTGGTGGACCCACTCAATAGCAATAGGGTTTACCTGGGCGACTGGCATACCGGGGTCTACGTGTCCGAGAACGCAGGCGGCGTCTGGCGGCACATAAACGAGGGTCTGGATAACAGGGCCATAACGGCTCTCGACATCTCCGCAGACGGGAGCGCGCTTTACGCCACCACACAGGGAGGCGGCGTCTTCAGGCTCGGCGAGGTTCCGACATCAGCCACCCTCATGGGCACAGTTGTGGATGCGGTTTCGGGAGAGCCTGTCCCGGCCGCCGAGGTCTCCCTTTTCCCCACCGTCGCCACCATCCATACCGATGCCAAAGGCGAGTTCATCTTCCCGAAACTGCCCCCTCGCACCTATACCATGACCGTCACCGCACCAACCTACAGGCCCCACAAGGACGACAACATGATGCTAATGGGTGGGGAGACCAAGTCGGTTGACGTAGCGCTCTGCAGAAGACTCTACCCCGCACTGGTCCCCTGGGTCAACTCCGGCGTATTCTACCCCGGAGATACCATCCATATCAAGGCACGGTTGGAGCATAAAGGACCTTCTCTCCGCGTGGACTTATACCTCGCGCTCGCCACGCCGAATGCGTTGTTGTTCTTTTCGGGGGGTGGCTTTTCAGCGGGACTTTCAGGTTTTCCACTTTTTGTTATGACTGGGACGGACCTCTCCTTCTCGATTGCGGACATCCACGTCAGCGGGGAGATGCCTCGCGGTGAATACATGCTTTTCGGGGCAGTTGTGGTTGCGGGCACCTTTGAACTCTATTCGATGGTGCGAACAGCATCGTTCGAGATAGCTGCCCGCAGATGATACTTTTGAGGAAATACCAATGAACAATACTCTCTTTTCTGCAGGCGGGACCATCAGACAGGCCTTGTTCCTTCGAGCGTGTCTTATGTCGTTTCTAGCAGTGCTTCTTCTCATCCCAGGCCGTGCACTGCCGGGGAGTCTCGGCCAGGGCGGAGGTTTGGAGCACAAGGTTCTGCTGGTGGATGACAGCTACTCTTACTACTATAGGAATGGCGACTCGTTCTTCGTGGACGCGCTGGACAAGCTGGGGCTTGAATATGACGTATATGACATGCACGAGGCGGCCACTGCCCCGACTCTCGCCCTGCTTGCGTCTTATGAGGTCGTCATTTGGACGACCGGGGACAACGCGAGCCCCTTTGTCTCCGAGACTGCCAAAAGGGTCGGGCAATACCTCGATGGGGGCGGTGCCATGCTCATCTCTTCCCTCTGGCTTGCCGACTGGCTCCCCGACCCTGACTGGGCGAGCTTCATGCACCATTACCTCCATTTGGGTTTCGAGGACTATGCCCGGCCGCTCGTCATGGAGGGCAAATGGGGCGACCCCATTACGTCCGGGATGTCTCTCTCGATGGAATCACCCATAAGACAGAGGGAATACGCGTGCCTGGTGCGAAGCCTCGACAATACTTGCAGGATAATCCTCACAGACGAGGGCCAGCCCAAGCCAAACGGTGTGGCCGCACGGGTTCCGTCCGATGACGTCTCGTTACCCTATCGTGTCGTGGTTACCTGCTTCCCGTTGGAGGGGATCGTGGGTCTTGCGAGTGAGCCCGAGATGCGCTACGAGCTGTTCTCCCGCTCGCTCGCATGGCTGGTTGACGAAGTCCCGCCGGCCATGGATTGGTCTGCCCCGCCCGATGGCAAGGAGGTCCCTTACTCCAACGTGACCATATCGCTGGAGCTTACGGACATTGGCGCTGGCGTTGACATAAACAGCATTGAGCTCATGGTCAACGGCCGGAAAGTAGCACCCCAATGCCGTCAACTCATGGATTGCCTCAGCGTCCGGTTCTGTCCCACGCAGGTTTTCTCGTCAGGCTCGACGGTCGATGTCCAGATATCGTGCGATGACAGGTATAAGACCCCAAATAGGATGGCGCCACAGAACTTCTCCTTCTCCGTCTCCCCGAGCGCCTCGGCGGACGTTAGCTCGCCTTATGTGTTAAACTACGGCCCGGTAGGCACTTTGACGGAGGCTGATAGTTCATTCGTCGTCTTCGCAATGATAGCGGACGAGGGAACGGGCGTTGACCGGAGCTCGCTGGCCATGACCATCAACGGGGCGACCGTGAGCGCCATAACCCAGCGGACAGACAGTGGTTGTGTAATAGCTTTCAACAACCCGTGTGGGTTCAAGCTGGGTAGGAGCTTCGATGTTGTCGTAACAGCTCAAGACCTCGCTTGCCCGCCAAACCAGATGGACCCGCTGAGGTTCTCTTTCTCCATCGCCGGCGATGTCTTCCCTCCATACGTCGTCCGGACGGAGCCTCCGGATGGGGCCGTGCTCGACCTCGACCAATTCATGAGCAGGCCGGGTGGGGCGAGGATATCCGTGTGGCTGAAGGACTTCGCCGGGAGCATAAGCCCTGCGTCTGTTCGCATGACGGCCAACGGCAAGCTTGTGTCGCTGAATACCTCGAGCATTCTCAACGGCCTCAGGGCATCGTATTACCCAAGGGAAGGCACCTTCAAGTGTGGTCAGCAGGTAGCCGTGCGCGTGTGGTGCAGCGATACAGCATTCCCGCCCAACCAGATGGAGCCGTTCTCATGGTCTTTCGCTTTTGGTGAGGACAGGACGCCACCAACGGTTAAGGACACGCTGCCCCAAGACGGCGAGGTCAAGGTGGCTCGTAACGCTTGCGTGTTTATCCTGCTGTCCTCGGACACTGACCCATCCACTGTCTCACCTGACTCACTGGCGGTGGAAAGCCAAGAGACTGGGCCCGTGCAGGGTGAGTTCAACTACGATCCACACCTGGCCTGCATCCAGTTCGTGCCGAACGTGGGCTTCCCATCGGGGGCGACTGTCTCGGTTACGCTGGATGCCACGCTCTTGGATTACGCCGGAAACCTGATGGCTGAGCCTTTCCAGTTCGAGTTCCGTGCAGGCGGCAAGTTCGACTTCGAGGCCCCCTCGCCACCGACCAATTTGACAGGGAGCGTCGGTGATGGGCAGATAAGAATAAGCTGGGACCTTCCGGACGACCGTGATGTTGCCCTGTGTCGCGTTTACTACGACAGCGATGGGTGTTGCGAACCCTACGAGGGAGCAGATGCGCAACAGGGGCCCTCGCCAATCACGGTCTTCGGCAGAAGTAGTCTTCTGCTTACAGGTCTCGATAACGCTAAGACCTACCACATCGTGGTAACAGCCCTGGACGGCTGCGCAGGTGAGAGCGACTACTCCAACGAGGAGCTCGTCGCCTCCCCCGAACGGGTGCCCGACCCACCCACTCTTATAGAGGCAAAAGCCGGGAATGAGTCTGCCTTCGTCCGGTGGGAGGCGTCAGAGGGGCTCAACGTCGCCGGCTACCGGCTGTACTACAGAACAGCCTCCCGACACCGGGGCGGTCGGATTGCACAAGAGACCAAATATGTCGATGTGGGGCGCCAGACGAGCTA
>QMNL01000063.1 GCA_003647755.1 Candidatus Coatesiibacteriota bacterium | reverse complement strand
CGCGCCAAGCACGGGGTAGGCACAGAATCTGTCTAGTCGCTCATCCTTGAAAGCCGCACGGACATAATCCCGCGCTGTGAGTTGCTCTATCATCGTTACTCGCTCTCCATGTCAAAATGAACCCTCGCTGTGCGAATGTTTAGTGCGTGATAAGAAAGATAGAAAATGCAGTGGAGCTTCTCCTGTCAGCAGATACGGAGGGCTAGAACAGGCGCATCCCAATTGCGGGATGCCTGTATGAACAGCCCAGCAACCAGAGAATGTCTCATACGAATGTCGTGAAGAGCTTGTCAACTTCGCTCGTCGCCTTGGCCTGCTCCAGAGCCTCCCGCGCTTCTCTTAGATGTTCCATCGCGGGCTCAGGACAATTCTCCATGCTAACCGCCTCGAAGAAACGCTTAACAGCCGGAACGAGCTCGCCGCGATGTAGGTGAATAAGACCCAGCAGATCGAATAGCCTGGCGTCCTTGCCACGAACGGCAGCGACCGCAAGCCTCCCATAGAAGTTCTGCCGTGCGCCATCATCCAGGTTGCCAACGTGCTGCAGAACCAGGGGTAACGCTCGCATGTAGAATGTGGCTAAGCACCGGAACAGCTGCCCCGGCGCATCGTCCAAGACCATCGCCCCAATGACGCGAGACAGCGTCTGCTCGGGCAGCTTGCCGATCAGCTTGTAGCTGCTCTCTTGCACAGTCCCATCCTTGACCGCATTGACCAGGGCGGTCAGACTCTCAGCCGAGGAGCGGGCAAGAACTTGCAGGGACAGCGATGCGTAGTCGCGCTCGTTGATGAGGCGCAAAGCCCGCTGGACGCGTTGCTCGGGCTGCATGAAGTAGTTACGGCACATGAGCAGCTCATCGTTCCCGCAACAGACAGCGATCGAGTCCGCATCGTCAGAGAGCCAGACGTGGATTGGTCGGCTGGGCACTGGGAAGTGCCAAACCAGCTTCCCGTCTCTGTCAAACATAAAGATCATCGGCTTTAACCTGGACGCTGCGATGATCCAGTCCCCCTTCCCGTCGCAGGCGATCTTGCCGACCTCCTCGCCCGCCTCGGCGGAATAGACACGGCGGCCATCCAGCCCCAGCCCTACAACATGTCCGTCGAACGTCGAGAAAAACACTCGGGACATGTCCGGCAGCACTGCAAGCCCCTTGACGCTGGAGGCCGTCCTGTGGTCAAACACCAGCGTCTGCTCCGCGTCCATGCAGACGACGCGCCTCGCGAAGCCAAGAACTACTCTTGAGCCGTCGCGAGCACCAGCAAAGAACTGATAGGCGTCGTCGAACTTCTCCCTCCAGACGACCGCTCCCGGATGCCTTTTGAGCAGCCCTTTCTTGGTCGCATCGTAGAGTGAAACGGACGAGGTGTGCTTCGTGGCGTCCGAAACGCCCAAGAAGGCAAACCGCCCATCTGGGGACAGAACGGCGTTATCGACACGCTCCTTGACGCGACGTAGTTGGTTACCTGACCTGTCGAAGATGACAAGCCCACGGTCCGTCGAGACGTAAATGTGCTGCCCCTCAGGCGTCACGCCGACCGAGGCCGGTCTCCCCTCCAAAGTGTGCTCCCAGAGCACCTCGCCGCCAGCGTCAAGAAGCATCACAACCCCGTTTGCAAAGACCACTGCCACACAGGAGCCATCAGCAAAGGGACTCATCTCACTGGGTAGCCTCGCGAACTTCTTGCTGAATACGACATCAAGCGCTGAAGGACTCATAGCTTAACTCCCTGGCACCTCTATGTTAAAAGCTTTCAGCTTATTTTTCAAGGTATTTCTCGATATACCTAGCTCCTTCGCCGCTCTCCGAATGCTCCAACCCTCTGTCCCAATCGCCAGCCTAAGCACCTCCTCCTCAACAATGGCCAGCATCTCCCTCAGCGACAGTCCATCCCGAGAGAGGGCGGCTATCAAGTCCGCTATCATCTCGCTCCGAGTCGCCGATAGGCCCGTCTTCGCTACCGGCAGGAACTCAAAATCGGACCTCTTAATGATGGTGCCCGAGCTCTCCGTCAAGGCGCGCTTGATCGCGCTTTCCAGCTCCCGCACGTTTCCCGGCCAATCATACTCCATCAGAAGTGAGATCGCATCCTTCTCAATGCCGGTGACCTTGGACGAGAGCTCCTGGCTATACTTTCTGATGAAATGGTGAGCCAGGTGAGGGATATCGCCCGGACGCTCCCGCAGAGGTGGGAGCTTGATCGGGACCTCGTTGATCCTGTAGTAGAGGTCCTTACGAAACCTCTGGCGCTTGACGAGCTTCAAGAGGTCTCGGTTCGTCGCGGTGAGTATCCTAACGTTCACGTGGATGGTCTTCGTCCCACCAACCCGCTGAAACTCCTTGTTCTCGATCGCAGTGAGCAGTTTCCCCTGGAGTTCTGAGGGCAGGTCCCCGATCTCGTCAAGAAAGAGCGACCCCTTGTCCGCGACCTCGAACTTGCCGATCTTACGCGCCCCTGCGCCCGTGAACGCTCCCTTCTCGTGCCCAAATAGCTCGTTCTCCATCAAACTTGCCGGAATCGCTGCGCAGTTGATCTTGACGAATGGGCCATCCTTCCGAACCCCGTTGTAGTGGATGGCGCGGGCGACGAGCTCCTTGCCCGTCCCGCTCTCTCCCTCGATCAGAACCGCGACCTGCGTGTCAGCGACCTGCCTTATCTTCCTGAACACATCCTGCATCACGCCGCTGTCGCCGACGATGTTCTCGAACGCCAACTGAGGCGCGATGGCCTCCCGAAGGTCAATGTTCTCCGCCTGTAGCGACTCGGACTTACGCTGCAACTTCTCGAGCAACATCGCCTTCTCAATCGCCATCGAAGCCTGCGTAGCGAAGGCGGAAAGTAGATATAATTCCTGCTCGGTGAAGACGGTTGCAGAGAGGCTGCTGTCCACATAAACCGTCCCGACCACCTCCCCATTTATGACAAGCGGCACACAGACTATCGACCTGATGTCATACAGCGACACGCTTTTGCTCTCGTGGAACCTGGGGTCGCTCTGCGCATCGGTGGTTACCAGCGGCTGCCCAAGATCAACGACCCGCTGGATGACGCTCTTGCTTATCCGGGAGACGTCCTCGATGGTCTGCTCGTCAACTTTGCGCGCTACCCGCGTCTCAAGGGCGCCGGTCTTAGGGTCCTTCAGCATGATCAGCCCACGCTCCGCACCGAGAATATCTATCACCGCGTCCATGACCCGATTCAAAAGCTCGTCAAGATCGAGCAGCGACTCGAATAGCCGGGCCACCCTGTAAAGCGCTTTGAGCGCCGGCGAGCCTCGCTTGAGCTCGCCAGTCTCTCCCCATCTGAGCGACTCGATTTTGTCATCGAGCCGATCCGCCTTCTCTCTCATCCCAAGGCCCAAGAACTGCTCCCGAGAGAGCTCGAGGCTCAGAAGCGCGTCCGACCGCCGACCCGCCTCAAGTTGCAGCCTCGACAGATACTCCGCCGTCTCCCCTATCTTCAGAAACGCCTCCATCTCCTTAAACATGCCTACCGCCGCACTGCCCAGCTCGATCGCCTTAGCGTAATCGCCCTCCGCTGCTTTGATGCGAGAGAAAACCTCAAGACACAAGGCCTCCTCCCGAGCCGCGGACGCATCACGAGCAAGCGACAACGCCTTAGAAATATCCCGCTCAGCCGAATCGTGCTCCCCTAACCCGAGCGCCGCATCAGCCCGGATGCGGTGCGCAAGCGAAGCGTCCCTCTTGTCGAGATGTTCGCTCTGGGCGAGGACTGCCGGCGCGGTCTGGCTCGCCCTTCCATAATCCTCCTCCGCATTGCACACACTCGCATCGGCCAGCTGAGCCCTAAGCCGAATGCCCTCGCTATCGAGCGACTTGACCACGCCATCCAGCCTCATCACCGCCGCGCGCGCATCTTGGGTCCTGCGCTCGGCCAAGAGCGCCTCGACCTTGAAGATTAGGCCCAGGGCCTCAACCTCCTTGAAGCCGTTTCGCTCGCTCATCTCAAGGCTCTCGTCGATCTTCTCCAAGGCCTGCCCCGTCCAGCCCTGCTCGAACAGAGCAACCCCAAGATTTTGAAGCTGTCGCGCGACCGAGTACTTGTTCCCAAGCTTTTTCGCCATCGAGAGCGCTTTGCTACAGTGCTGCGCCGCCTCCTTGGGCCGACCACGCAGCGCGAGAATCGAGGACAGGTTGTTGTGAGCCACCAACAGGCCCTCCTTGAAGCCCTCCCTCGCAAATTGGTCCAACGCTGTTTTGTAGGCCCTCTCCGCGTCCGCATACTTGCCCAGATGCTGGCTAATCGTTCCGTGTGTTACGAGGTTTCGGGCGTGCTCAGATGCATCCTGAAGGAGTCGGCTTGCGGCAACTGCCTTCTCGATGTTCTTCAGAGCATCCCTGTAACGACCTGCGCTGTCGTCGATTATCGAGAGGTTCCGAAACAACCTCGGCAGGTAGCGAGTGTCCGCCATAACGGGCGCAGCTGAATCGGCGGCGCTGTCCGAGGCAAGCGCCGTGAGGGCCCTTTTGGGCACGAGCTCGAGCGCGCGCATGAACTCATCCTTGGCCTTCTCGTAATGGCATTGCCCAAAATATGTCTGGCCCAGAAAAGTGTAGAGCCGGGCAAGATAGGCCTTAACCTGCGAAAGTCGCCTGCCACGAGCCTTACGTTTTTCAGCCTTGAGCCTATCAATGAGCGACTGATAGAGGTCTCGGGCCGTCTCGAAATTGCCACGCCCGGAGAAGATCACGCCCAGCCTGCACGTGGCCATCACCTCATCCTGAAGCGAATCTGGTAACTGCTGGGCAAGTGTAATCGCCTCCTTGAGAGCTTCGACAGCTTCATCATGGTCGCCAAGAACGAAATCGAGGGCCCCAAGCCTGAAAAGGGCCCGGCCCAAGAACGACTTGTTATCATCTTTCCTGGCCACTTCCGCCGCTGTAGCGGATACAAGCCTCGCATCCTCAAGCCTGAACCGGCCCATGAGAAAACGGCATCCAACCTCGTAATTACGATTGAGCAAGTCGGGCAAGCCAGCGTGGACGGCATGAATCGCAGAGGTCGCCCTGAGCTGAGCGGGCTCAACGGGCGGAAGCTCTTCGAGGCCATTCGCTTCCCTGGGGGGCTCGCTCTCAAGCAGGGCCGCCAACGCATCGCACCGCTGAGCGATCAGCCTGTGTATGGCCTGCCTCTCCTCCTGCAGGACCCGCGAGGAGACGATCTGGCCCAGGACGGGATTCGCGAGACAATAGGACACATTCTTTCGGTCTGTCTGCATCTCCACAAGGAGACCATGCCTGATAAGCTCCTCCAAGCCCTCCTGTGCCGAGGAGGTGCTCGTCCCGCCTAAACTCGCGATTAGCGAGGGCGAAAAGCACTCGTTCAGCACCCCCGCCTTGATGAGTATGGACATCGCTCCAGCCGAAATCCGTGAAAGTCTCGTCTCAACAACCTGGCTCAGACTCCTCGCCGGTGCGAAATCCCTCAGACGGTCCGCCCGCAGCTCCCAGCGCCCATCGACGAAGTGAACGATGTCCTCCGCAAGCGCCGACTCAATACAATGCGCCAACAGGGCCGGCAAGCCGCCTGTCTTCTCCAGAAACACCGGCGCTGCCTCTTGACTGAAAGCGTTTGGCATGAACGAGGCGTCAATCAACGAGGCCACCTGAGACTCGTCAAGCGGCAAAAGCTCCACATTTTCGACGTCGATGATGTCCGCCATCTGCTCGAGTTCCGAGCTGGCCGCAGACCCGCTGGTCATGACAATTGCAACCTTTCTACCTGCGCCCGTTGCGGCCGCGGACCGGACGAGCGACCATAACACCTCACATCTCCTCTCGTCCGTGAGGTCAAAATCGTCCAGCAGCCACGCCACCGGCCTCGTCTCCCAGGCGTCGGAGACACTGTCCACGAAGCGCTTCAGAAACTCTTGTCGCATGGTGCCAGACCACTCGCCAACCTCGTCTGGCGGCATGAGGTCCGCCGAATCGGCACGCGACATGCCCCTACCGGCATCGGGAGACTTGCCAGTGTCGTCCGGCTGGGACTTCATGTCGGACGACAGGCCGGCGCTGTTGAGCGTTACGGACACGAAGCTGGTAATGTCGAGGTTCTGTGCTCCTGACGGCGAGACCATCGTGGTCAGCTCGCACAGCTGTAGCTCGGATTTGAGCGCGTCAAGGAAGGCCGTCTTACCAGAGCCGCTTGCGCCTCGGGCGAGAACCACGAGGCAGCGGTCCAGTCGCTCGTGCGCGGAATAAGGCGGCTGTTCATCGAACATCTCGGCGAACTGCTCGCTGGAGAGCCTGCCCAATATCGCTCGCAAGCTTTGCCTCATGGCGCCTGCGCGGCCGAAGAGCTGGTTTGGTTGAATGTTGGGAGGGACGGCGAACGTCTTGGGCACCCTCGGCCCGAGCGCCTCGACCAACTTGGCAGAGACAGCAGCGACGGAGCCTGGCCTTTGAGATGGCCTTTTGGCCAACATCTGGTCAACCGTTTCCGTCACGAGCGGTGGGAGGTTCGGGACGATTGACGAGAGCCGCGCTGGCCTCGCGTGCAGATGCTGCTCAATATATCCCTCAACGGTCTCAGCCGAAAACGGCAGCTGCTTGGCGAAGAGCTCGTATGCCACAACCCCGAGTGAATAGAGGTCCGAGCGAACATCCGCACGGCAAGCCATGAACCGCTCCGGAGCCATGTACTCCACAGTTCCGCTCACACGAAGAGAAGGCTCGGCAAGCGCACTTGAGAGGCCAAAATCCATCATTGTCGCGAAGCCGTTATCGTAGAGGTCTGACCCCGCAAGCGGAAGGTTTCCGCCGACCGGCGGCTTTGGCCGAACAATGATGTTGCTCGGCTTGATGTCCCCGTGAAACACGCCCTGCCCGTGTATGTAAGACAGAGCGATGCAGACTTGCAGAAGAAGGGCCACGATCGCGTCCGCGTCCCGCTCGGCGCACCACTCAACGATCGGTTGCCCCTCGACAAAGTCCATCGTGAAGTAGTACCGGCCCTGGTCGGTTAGGCCGAAATCATAGACGGTAACCGTGTGGGGATGTCTGAGCCGAGAGGTCAGCATGAACTCCTGCTTGAACTGCCAGGCCGAACCCGGGCCCAAACGCTCGTTCAAGAAGAGCTCCTTGAGCGCCAGGACCCTCCCCAGGTTCCTGTCGAATACCTTATAGACAGCGCTTGAACCCCCCCGCCCGCACTCTGCCAAAACCTCGTAACGCCCCTCTATGACCTTGTAGCCGGCTTTCTCGCTCATCGCCCTCTTAGGCCTCAATTATCGCTGAAACCTCATTCATGAACCGCCTCAAAGCGTCTTGTATATAAGACTCCACGGCAAAAATGTCAAGAAAACAAGAATCCCCCAATAGTCAGATTAATGGCAAGGCAGATGGTGGGATGAACACGCTTTGCCGCTGCGCAGAGGCTATGTTTTCGACAGGCATCGGTCTGTAAGTTAGACCCGTTGGGTGACTTTGGAGTGCGGTGGCTTGACGCCGCTTTCATTTGCGGTGGCTTGACACCGCGCTCTAATAGATAGCTTCATCCCTTTCCGAAAGGTGATTGCTGCAGCGATGATTGACATGGGACCGATGTCGCGTCAAGCCGCGACGAGAAAAAGCGGCGTCAAGCCGCCGCACTCCAAAGGGCCAGAACCAGCTGCGTCAATCTGATTATTGGCGAATCAGACTGGACCTCGTGGGGCAGAT
>QMNL01000062.1 GCA_003647755.1 Candidatus Coatesiibacteriota bacterium | reverse complement strand
TTCCTTCTCAGTAACACCTTGATCAGATGCCGAGGCGAGAAGAGGATGTTGACCGTTTGATAGCAGGGGTGGAAGCAGGTGCAGCGGTTTGTGCGGATTGCGCTGACCTGCTGGCGAAACGGCTCAGATGCGATCGTGGTGCGGTAATCGAGGTTGAAGTCGCGGATGTTTGCAACTGTTGGCAGGACCTCGCAAGCTGCGACGTCTCCTCGGGGATATAGCACGAGCGTCATTCTGCCGGCGAGGCATTTTGTGATGCGCTGGCCCTTGACAAGCCTGGGCAAGAGATCGAAGTATTCGGCCTGGACGGCCTTGCTCACCCCGGCAAGGCAGGGCGCGTGCTCATTCAGGGCGGCGTAGCCCCTTGACCGTCGGAGCACACGGAACGACTCTTTGACGACGCTATCAACGTCATAGTGGCCGGGGAACTCCTGCCGCCAATTTCTGAAATCACCTCGCACGATGTCAATTATGTGAAGGTCTGTGTCCAACCCACGAACGAACTCGATGAGGTCCCTTATCTGTCCAATGTTGTCGTCCGACACCACCGTCTCGACCTTGAGCGACAGCCGGGGTTGCTTCTCCCTCAACTCCTTCAGCGATTCGAGAACTGAGATGACCTTGTCGAAGGTGCCGGGAACGCCCCGCATATCGTCGTGCAGCTTGCCGATTGCGTCGAGCGAGAGGACTATCGAGATGGTTGAGTCAGGGCAGGCCTTGATGAGTTCGGGGGCCATATCGAGCACCTTCTGCCTGGCTATCGCGTTTGTCGGGACTGTAATGTGCTTGACGGCGTTGTGTCTTGCGAAGGCGGCCAGTATATCGGGCAGATCGTTACGCAGAAATGGCTCGCCGCCTGAGACCATCAGCCACTCGAACCGGGGCATGCTCCTGCTGAAGCGCTCGACCTCCGCGAGCGAGAGCTCCTCGTCGAGCCGTTTGTTCAGGTTGTTGAGGTTGAAGCAGAACGAACACCTTGCGTTACACCTGAACGTAACGTGATAGATAACCTGGAACAGGCGCCTCAGAGCATAAGTCTTGGCGTAGGACAAAAGGCTCATGATGGGGTAGGTTGCCGATTGCAGGAGCGATCGTCAACAAGGACGTGAGATTCGCCCAGACGGACGATCAAATTGATGCTCAGACCTCATTTTCGTATATTGGGGCATAATGAGCATAATGAGGTGCATAGGTGAATAGGTTCATTGGAGAGGTGCTCGGCGGTTTTCTGAGGTTTGCCGGCCGTTGGACAGGGAGAATGGGGCCCCGGGAGCCTGAGCGCATCCTTGTGGTCAAGACGCATGCCATCGGGGACCTGCTGATGGTGACGCCCAGCATCGCTGCGCTCAGGCGGCTTTTTGCCGAGTCGTATCTAGCGGTTCTGACGGGTCGGTGGTCGGCCGATGTCCTTTTGGGCAACCCGGACGTGGATGAGGTCATCAAGTTTCCCGACGAGTTGCTCTTTCGGCACAGCGTTGTGGGCTTGCTGTGGCTGGTCAAGCGGCTTCGCGCCCAGAGATTCGATCTCGCAGCGATATTCCAGGCATCCGGGGCGGTCCAGGTGTTGATAGCGCTTGCGGGCGTGCCAGTTCGCATTGGATTTGACATGAATGGCTCTGGTTTTTCGCTGACGAGGCGATTGCCCTGGAGCCCTAACTCGGATCGGTTCATTGGCGACAATTACCTGGATTTGCCGCGAGAGCTTGGCTTTTCGGATGTGGCTCCTGCGAGCGTTCTTGTCCTCAGTGAAAGGGAACGGGAGGCGGCCTTCGAGAGATATGTCGAACCGTTCGCCAATCGAGGTGAGATGCTGATAGCAATCTGTCCTGGCGGAGGCAGGAACCCGCGGGATAAGGTGAGTGCGAAGCGCTGGCCGGCGGACCGTTTTGCCGAGGTTGCGCTCAAGCTCGCCCAGGAGTTCAGGGCGAGGGTTCTCGTCTTGGGAGGGGCAGACGACGAGGCGGCGGTCAGTGCGGTAATGGACCGCATCCCCTTCAAGGGCATCAGGCCAGAGCGCATCACGCTGAGGGAGCTTGCATGCCTCATCTCGTTCTGCTCGCTTGTCGTTACGAACGATTCGGCTCCTGTGCACATCGCGGCCGCGCTCAAGGTGCCCTGCGTTGCCGTCTATGGCCCGACCAACCCGCTGGCTGTCGGCCCTCCGGTCGATACACATTACGTTGTTAAGAGTGAGGTGGAATGCAGCCCCTGCTATTCCAACGAGAGGTTCCCGGGCTGCGATAATCCTATCTGCATGAAGGAGATTGCAGTCGAGGCGGTCTTGAATCAGGCGCTCAGCGCACTTCGAGCAAGGGGTAACGGGATATGACAGTGAGAGGTCCAGAGAAGGTTAAGATGCTCACGCTCGTGGTGATTAGCCTCGCCATTTATGCTTTCCACAGCTCCTCACTGATTGATTACGCCTACGACGACGCCTTCATCTCGTTTCGCTACGCCGAGAACCTCGCGAACGGACATGGGCTTGTCTATAACATCGGCGAGCGAGTGGAGGGCTACACCAACTTTCTATGGACAGTTATCATGGCTGGTGCGATCAGGCTAGGTGCGGACCCGGTCATAATTGCGAAGGTTCTTGGCGTGGCTTTTGCGCTGGCCACAATGTTTCTGATGATTGCATTCTCAGCACTTGTAACAGGTCGAAGGGGCTGGCCGACCGTCGTGCCAATGTTGTTTTTGGCGTGTTCAGGGCCGTTCGTTGCCTGGGCGCAGTGGGGTCTGGAGGGAGGCATGTTCACGTTCTTCACGACGCTGGGCCTCTTTCTGTTCCTCAAGGCGCTGAAGGACGGCATAAGCTTCGCCTACAGCTCGCTTGCATTCGTTGTCGCAGCGCTCACACGTCCAGAGGGCGTCATCTTCTTCGGTGTCTCGTTACTCTACTATCTGCTGCTTGTCAGAAGAGCGCGCAGGCTCAAAGTTGACAACAACGAGCAGGAACCCACCACCCAGGCAAGTCCAGAGCAAATCGCTGACCTGGCCCACGACGTCCGTCTTAAGCTCTTCCCAATCCGCATCGCGCAGCTTGCGACGCCATTCGTGCTCATCTATGCGATCTACTACGGCTGGCGCTTCAGCTACTACGGCTACCCCTTCCCAAACACGTATTATGTCCGAATGGCTGGCAGTCTGGGCGCGTACCTTGAGCAGTGGGTCCGAGGGCTGAAATACATATCGGACTTCCTGTGGAGCGGGAGCGGAGTGGTGATCCTTATCCTCGTGGCCCTCCTTTGGATCACATTCCGCCCGGCGAGGCGCTCGCCGTTGGCTTTTCTCTCGCTTTTCTGCGTGGTTCCAATAGTTTATTCGATGCACGTTGGTGGCGATTCCAAGCACTTCTTCAGGCTCCTCATGCCCTATCTGCCGCTCTTTTATATCTTGGTCGCAGAATCGCTTTGGGGAGTGTTCCGGCTCGCAGTGGAAACGAAATCGGACCCGCGGGTGAGGTCCGCAGGCAGGATACTTTTCGTAGGATTTGTGGCTGGGTTGCTGTTTTATACCTATTACTTCCCGACGCTTCTCTTTTTTGGCGGGGGCAAGCCGACCCTCCCCACGTGGAGCTTGTTGCGTGGCAAGACACCGGCCTATGAGGCGGTCAAGGGGTATGAGCGGCAGAAGCGGTTGGTTGGCGAGTGGCTCCGCAAGCACGCTCCGAAGGGGACGACTATAGCCACCACGGTCGCCGGCGTTACGCCCTATTACTCAAAACTTTACACCTACGACATGCTGGGCGTTACGAACGAGCATATCGCCCACACCGAGCCGCAGCCCAACCGTATCGTCTCAGTTGACGTGAAGGCCACCTTTCCCGACCGGCCGGCTGGTCTGGTGAGGAACATCCTGATAACCAGCCATCTGAAGAGCGACAATGAGTATATAATTCGCGAGAACCCCACGCTAATCATCGAGGGCTACGATATTGCATTCAGAAAGGCTGGCTACAAGAAGTTCCGGATGCCGACAGACGAGTTCGTTCAATACTATTTCGCCAAACGTCCGGTTCAATTCTTGCCATAATTCGCTCGCGGTTGTTTATCCGGATGATGTTGTAGGTAGATTACAGGCGTGGACGATTACGTTAGCGGGCGCTTGGCGTGCATGGGGCCCTTTCGCACCAATGTGTTGCGCAAGGTGATAGGTCCCGTGCGTGTATGTGGTGGAGTGAAGCAAGCGCCGCTGTGTTTGGCACGTAGAGCAGGAGGAAATGACATCGAGCGACCAATGATGCGAGTTGAGGCCATTGCTGATATTCAGTCCTACGCCGCCGGGGATGGTGCCAGTCGCGGCAAGATCGTGCTTTGTGCGCTGTGTTGCGCTCTTGTTGCCCTAGCTGCCACTTATGCGTCGGCGAACATATCGGTTACTGCATCTGTGGACAGGAATGAGGTCCGGCTTGGCGAGCAATTCGGGCTGGTCGTCAGTGTAGCGCACGATCCTGGCTACAAGTTGAGCGAGCCGAAGGTCGGCAAGACGCTTGGCGATTTCGTCGTTGTGAATAGGTCTAAGCACGAGGCGAAAGGTAATCCTCCGACAACTGAATTTCGCTACACCATTGCAGGTTTCAAGCTGGATCGGGCCACGATCGGCACGGTGGCAGTCCAATACACTGACCCCCAAGGCCGTCCGGGAGAGCTTGAGACGCATCCCATTGGGGTCAGGATGCTGGGCACGGTGCCGGCAGGCCAGACAGAAATCAAGGACATACGAGGCATGGTCGAGATTGAGCCGCGCATGGCGCTTTGGCTGAAGATTCTCATCGGTCTGGTGGCGGGCGTGCTGGCGTGTGTGATCACTTGGTGGCTGGTCAAGAGAAGGCGAAAGCAGCAACTTGAAAAGCCCGCTCCGAAGCCCTTGCCGGCCTCAGTTGTGGCCCTTGCTGAGCTTGACAAGCTGGCCAAGAGCGACCTTCTGTTCCTCAAGCAATACAAGGAGTTCTACTTCAGGCTCTCCGAGATCATCCGGCGTTTTCTGTCTGGGAGGCTCAACTTTCCGGCAGATGACATGACGACCACCGAGATCGAGTTCATGATGAGGGACGACCCGATCTCACCAGAGTTCACGGCGGCAATTTTCGAGATATTGAACTTCTCGGATATGGTCAAGTTCGCAAAGCTTATACCTTCTGACCCCAAGAACGATGAGATCATTGAGAAGGCTAGGCGAGCGATTGAGCTTGGCCAGGAACCGCTGTTCGGGCCGGATGCGGAATCAGCTCCGCAGGCCGAAACTTCGGGACATGATTTTAAGGGCATTGAGGCGAGCAGTGCGCAGTGAAAAGGTTCGTGTCGCGTTCTTGTGGCACTTCCACCAGCCGATGTACAAGGACTTTCTGGCGGATGAGTATGTCATGCCCTGGGTCAGGCTCCATGCGCTCAAAGATTACTACGATATGGGCGCAATCATGGCCAGCGTGGACGGTGCGAGGGCAACGTTCAACTTCGTGGGCTCGCTCCTATTGCAGCTCGACGACTACGCAAACGGCCAAGCCAATGATGTCTTTCTGCGACTCACAGCAAAGCCAGCCGACTCACTTGATGAGACCGAGCGGCAGTTTTTGCTCGAGAACTTCTTCTCAGTCAGCAACAAAGTAATCGCCGGCTACCCCCGATATTCTGAGCTCCTGACGAGGCGTAACGCCACCCTGCGGGGGCAACGCCCTGCGTCCAGCTTCAGCAAGAGCGATTTTTTGGACCTTCAAGTTCTGTTCAATCTTGCCTGGAGCGGAAATACACTGAGGCGCGAGAGCCCGGTGGTGAAGGCTCTTGAGGAGAAGCGCAGCGGGTTCACGGAAGATGAGAAGCTCGCCTTGCTTGACGCGCAGCAGTCCTTTTTGTCCAGGGTTACTTCGTTGTATCGCAAGCTTGCGTCGGATGGTGCCGCGGAGTTATCCACAACGCCGTTCTTCCACCCGATACTCCCTCTCATAGCCAATGTGGGGAACGCCCGCGAGTGCATGCCCAACGTCGTGCTTCCCTCTAAATGGTCTGGCTCGATCCGGGACGCGAAAAGGCAGGTGCACGATGCGGCGAAGCTGTTCGCTGACCAGTTTGGCGTCCCGCTCAGGGGGATGTGGCCTGCTGAAGGCTCGGTGAGCCAAGATACATGCGGTATATACACCAAGCTCGGAATCAAGTGGATAGCCACTGACGAGGCGATTCTCTCAAAATCACTTTCCCAAGGTAAACTTCAGAGCCTGGAACGGAACAGGGCCCAGCTCTACGCGCCTCATTTCGTCAAGGCGGGTGGGAGACCGCTCTCCGTCTTCTTCAGGGACCACGAGCTTTCTGACACAATCGGTTTCGTCTATTCCAGCTGGAAGGCCGATGAGGCCGTCAGCGATTTTCTCCGCAAGTTGAGCGGCATCCGTGACCTGATCAGTGGCACCAGCGGCAGCCGGTTTGACCGCACACCCCCAATCGTCTCGGTCATCCTCGACGGCGAGAACGCGTGGCAGCACTACGCTGACAACGGAGAGCCCTTCCTGCGCGAGCTTTACTCCCGACTCGTTAGAACTGAGTGGGTGGAGCTCGTGAGATTCGGGGACTACGTGGAGGAATTCGGCCCAGGTGAGCAGCTGCCCAGCCTCGCAGCGGGCTCTTGGATACGAGGCGACTTCAGCATCTGGATCGGCCATCCTGAAGACAATCAGGCGTGGGACTACGTAGCCGAGGCACGTGAGGCCCTCGTGAAGAGCCCTCCATCCGACGCCAACTCAAAACAGCTCGCCTGGCAGTCGCTCTTTGCGGCTGAGGGGAGCGACTGGAACTGGTGGTTTGGAGATGATCACAGCTGCGACAACATCCTGCAGTTTGACCACCTCTTCCGCAAACACATCGCTAACGTCTTCAGCCTCATCGGTCGGGAACCGCCTTTTGACTTGAGCGTCCCGATCAAGAAGTCCGGTCCTATGCTCGCCGTTCAGCAGCCAACTCAGTTCATCGGCCCGGTCATCGACGGGAAGGACACAACCTACTTCGAGTGGGTTGGAGCAGGTGTCTTTGAGCAGCAGTCGGCCGGCCACGGCGCAATGCATCAGGTTGCGACAATCGCCAAGAAGCTCTATTTCGGCTTCGATCTTGAGAATCTGTTTATTAGGGTTGATTTCGCTCAGGATGTCGCCAGCATCCTTGACGGACGTTCTGGACACGAGATTGCCGTCTATGTCACACTACCCTCGCAGCGGAGGGCCAAGATCGTTGCAGAGCGTGGCGACCGAGGCGGCTCATATTCACTGCGGATGTTCTGGCAGAACGATGGAGGATGGAAGCAGGTGGAAGCCAGAGGCAGCGTCGGCGTGGACCGGGTGCTTGAGATGGCGATCCCATTTGAAGCGCTGGGCTGTGCTGCGCACGACAAGATCATGTTAGCCGTGAAGATAACCAGGAACCACCGAGTGATTGAGAGCATTCCTGAGGGGTCCCTGATAGAGGTAACAGTGCCCGGGCCGGAGTTCGAGCAAGAAGAATGGTGCGTATAGCGAACTTGATCCATGAGTGAGCGGATAGTCGAAAACTCCGCTCGCATGATGCTCCTGCAAGTTTGCACCTTTGCCGCCAATGCCGCCCTGTACTTCATCCTGGCAAGGTTACTCACCTCGGCGGACTATGGCGCTGCTAGCTGCACTGTCCTTCCCCTCCTTATGGTGATAAGAACCGGCGCCTTCGGAGCATTGGTGCTGGGAACGTCCAAGATCATCGCCGCCAATCCCGATACCGTGTCCTCATCCATCTCGGTCTCCCGAAAAGCATACCTCATCGTTGGC
>QMNL01000061.1 GCA_003647755.1 Candidatus Coatesiibacteriota bacterium | reverse complement strand
GAGAAGCCAGACAGTCAGAAACGAGACTATGACGACGAGCCATGAGCTCGTATTGATGCCGCGGCCCAAGGCCTTTAGAAGCTGTTTCTGAGTTTCCTGGCCGCGTGTCCGAACGAGGTAGATACCTACTATAGACACTACGATGCCAGCGGCGGCGAGGAGCATTGGCGCAATCACGCCCTTTATCCCAAGCCCTGCCGCGACACCCAGCGCTGCTGTGGCTAGTATCGAACCGCAGTATGACTCGTAAAGGTCAGCTCCCATGCCGGCCACATCCCCGACGTTGTCGCCCACATTATCTGCGATGGTGGCTGGATTGCGAGGGTCGTCCTCGGGGATGCCCGCCTCGATCTTCCCAACCAGGTCTGCGCCCACGTCCGCGGCCTTTGTAAAGATGCCACCGCCGACCCTTGCAAAGAGCGCCTGGGAGCTCGCACCCATCCCAAAGCAGAGCATTGTCGTGGTAACAACGTGCAGGTTGTAGCCCATCAGTTTACGGAGCACTATGAACCAGATGCTGATGTCCAGAAGGCCCAAACCCACAACCGTCAAGCCCATCACGGCGCCGGCACGAAATGCAACGTTAAGTCCCTGATTCAGCGACTGCTTCGCCGCAAATGTCGTCCTTGACGCGGCGCTAGTGGACGTTTTCATGCCTATGAAGCCCGAAAGCCCAGAGAAGAATCCACCCGTGAAGAAGGCAAAAGGCACCCACTTTGACTGCATGTTCAACAGCGCAAGGACGCCAAAGCCCAGACCAGCACAGACAAAAAAGACAGCCACTACTTTATACTGCTGTTTCAAGTAGGCCATCGCACCTTCGCGCACGTAGCCGGCGATCCTGATCATGTCAGGCTCACCCTCGGCCTTCTTCATTATCTGGCGGTAAAACACGTATGCAAAAATGAGCCCAAGAGCAGAGCCAATCGGGGCTATCCAAAACAGATCATCTGCTGTCATAGCTGCACAAACTCCTCCTTCAATATCGCATCATGCGCAAGTAAAGATAACCTCAGCAACTGCATGCTCGTTATCTAATGTCCTCAAAGACAGAACAATGCCGTGATGCTACATCGTCGATTTATGATTGCAAGGTCGTTGACAAGCGGACCCGGTCGGAGGGCGAAATTGCGCCGATTCGACCAGACCAAAGGGACTGTCCCCGAGCCCACGCCTCCAGATGGATGTTTTTAGGGTGAGCTTGACACTTGCGGCAGATTTGAGACATATTCTCTTACATGAGGCGGGCAAATTGTGGAGCGGGGCTGTTGAGAGAAGGAGCCGCCTTGTCATCTCTGCGATCCGCCCGGCGCATGAAGCTCTTTGTGAGTTTGTGCCGGCCCGGGCCCAGGATTGAAGTGAGCAGAAGGATTTTCAGTCAATTGATTGGATGAAGTCGGTAGAAAGATGGTCCTGATAGTTTGTGTTGACGACAACGAAACCATGCTCGATCTTACTGCGGATATTCTGCGCCTCGAGAGATCGGAGTGCGACATCAAGACTTTTGTCTCGCCCACGCAGGCGCTCGCGTTCCTGAAGGAGAACGAGTGCGACCTGCTGTTGACCGACTTCTCGATGCCCGTGATGAACGGCGTTGACCTGATCACGCAGGTCAAATCCCTCGGCCTCAATGCCTATTGCATCCTGGTTACGGGCAGCAGTCCCTATGCGTTGAGGGAGCATTATCCGGGGGACGTATTCGATGCGCTCTTAAAGAAACCTTATTCCTACAGGGAGCTGCTTTCTCTAATCGACATGGGCCTCAAGGTCAGAGAGGAGACGTTAGCCAAGCAGGAGCTCAAGACCGCAGAAGCTGAGGCACCATTGGAGGCAGCCGGTGTCGGTCGAGACATGGTGGCGCGAGATGTTCGTGCTTTTCTGGGCAAAGTGTGGGACGAGGCGGACCTCACATCGCCGGCCTTGGACATGGAGTATGGCTGCCAGACCGCGGCCTACTTCGCAGTGCGAGTGAAGGAGGAGCTCGACAGGGCGATGAGGTATAACAGGTCTGTCTCAATGATAAAGATCAACCTTGGCGACCTCGCTCAAGCACGGGCAGAGTTCGGAATTACGCAGGACGCCGAGTTGATCAAGATGATCCTGCGCATTATTCGGCCGAACATGAGGAGTTCGGACCTCATCACCTTTCAACACCCCTCTGTCTTGTTGCTCCTACCCGAGGCCAGCGAGGATATGGCGGAACATGTGGTCCAGCGTCTCAGCAACAGCTTGAGGTCAAGAGGCATCCTCATTGCAAAGGGCGCTGAGGCTAACGCGGGGCTTGTATTCTCGTCTCGCAGCTACTCCTTCACGCCCGAGGAACAGAGGCGGCTGCCCGACAAGAGCAAACCTCGGGAATAATCGGTTGCGGATCTGCTGGGCAGGTTGCTCCTCGGGCTTGAGGGATGACCTGTCGCGCTCTGTCCTGAGGAGAGGTCGAGGCGCCACATCGGCCCAACCCGCTCAACAACCTTGCAGAACCGGCGGAGAGACCTTACGATCTATGTTTCAGTTCATTGGCGATCGAGCGGGTGTCATTGGCACTAAGGTCTGACGGACGACAGATTGAGAGTTCTCTGGCAAGTGGGCATTCATCGAGACGTGGAGCAAGCATGAACTTCAAGGCAGTAGTATTTGCTGGGGCGGCATCGCTGTCCCTTGTTTTGTTTACGGCGTCTTTTGCTCAGAAACCGTTATCCTTCAAGACGAGCCTCGAGATAACGGGGATGTATGAGCGGAACCCGTGGCTTTTCAGCCAGAGTGAGAAGGAGAGCAAGGACTACGTCCAAGACTCCTACGTGGTGGAATACTCTCCGTCCTTGAATCTCATCTACAGATCGGACTTCGGGAGCTTCAGCCTGAACTACAGGCCCAACTACAAAGTCTATTACCCCTCAGGGCGCAGGCACTACTCCCTCAAAAGCCACCAGGGCGAGCTGGCGGGCACGCTCTATTTCACGGACAAGCTGTCGCTCGCATTGTCTGACCGCGTGGCCGACTCCGTGGTGGGCACAGAATCGCGCTCTGATGTTCCGAGCCTCCAGAGGCGATATACGGAGAACTCCACAAATGAGACGCTGCGATATACGCCCGGATCGAGGCTGGTTCTCACGTTGGGGCACAGGTCGAACAACATCGCATACCGCACCGAAGCTGACAAGCGCAGTAACAGAGAGGACAACTCGGCCACCGCCAGTGTCGGTTATAGGCTGGGGGTGCGAACTGAGATCGGGGTCACGGGCGACTGGGGCCTTGTGGATTACAAGACAGAAGAGCAAACAGATCGCTACGATTACTCGGCAAGAGTTTATGTGCAGACCACGCTCGCCGGAATTGAGACTACCATCAGGGGTGAGGGAGGGTTCGAGACGACGAAGTTCAAAAGCCGTAGCAACTCGGGTAGCCTCAGGAACGGCAGAACAGGCTTTAATGGGCTTCTGAGCATCGCGAGGGACCTTGGGGAAAACACCCACGCTGCAATCACAGGCAGCGCCAGCTATCTGCCGAGCGACCAGGCAACGGGGGCTTTCTACAAGAACACAAGCGTTGAGGCGTCAGTCCGACAGCTGTTTCTTGGCCGGATCGAGGCGATGTTCAACGGGGAGGTCCGGCGCCGGAGGTACGAGGAGGAAGAAGATCGGACGGATTATGCCTATCGGGCATCGGCCCAGCTTGGCTATCGACTGTTCAAGTGGCTGTCGATAAGGGGAGGCTATACTTTTTCAAAAGTTGACTCGACAATAGAAACATATGAGTATGATGAGCACGTGGTGGAGGCTTCAGTTTACGTCGAGTATTCTTCCCCGAAATGAGTTAATTTTTGTTTGATGGATGTAGTTGATTTTGATTAGAAAGACCGCGTTTATCCTGTTGAGTTTTTGTCTGGTGATTTTGCTGGTCGCTCTGGGCTGTCACGAGCGTGCATTGGTCACTGCACCTGCTGCGGCGAGGGCTCCGGGGCAGACTTCTGCGGCTCCTCAGCCAATGGTTGCGGCACCGCTGCACACTGAGCTGTCGGACAAGGTCTATATCCTTGGCCCTGACGACGAGCTTTCGGTAGTGATCAGCGGTAACGGGGGCTATCGGGAGTCGGTTGATGTCAAGATCACCGCTCAGGGGACAGTGATACTTCCCATGCTAAACGAGGTGACAGCGAGTGGTCTCACAGTTACTGAGTTCTCTAAGAAGGTGGAGAGGCTGCTTAGCGTTGACTACCTGGTCTCGCCCAAAGTTTATGTTACGCTGAAGGCGCGCAAGAGCCACAAGGTTACGTTGGTGGGCGAGATAGCCAGCGCGGGGACCTACTATCTTCAAGCAGAGAGAGAGCTTCTCAAAGACGTAATAATCCGTGCTGGCGGGCCAGTGAACGGGTTCAACAAGACGGTGTTTCTGATAAGGCCACCTGCTTCAGGCAGAAGTGAGAAGGGACTGCGTCCGCACCGCTGGACCTGCAACCTTCTCGACTTGATGAACGACACGAGCGGCAAGTTGAACGTCCCGGTCGAGGCAGGGGACATCATCTACGTGTTGTCGGGTGAACACGCCAGGGAGTTCTCCGGCTCCGAGGAGGGCAACGTTTTGGTCTTTGGCCAGGTGAAGAATCCGGGGATCATAACTTACTCGAAGGGTCTGACGGTGCTCCGAGCGATACTCAAGGCCGGCAATTTCACGGAGGGTGCGGCCAAGTCTCGCGTTCAGGTCAAGCGGAAGAGGAATGGGAAAGTCATCACGTTGAAGGTGAATATCAATCTGATCATTGAGGGCGGTGACCAGAGCGCAGACCTACTGCTTCAGCCCGGGGATGTTGTCTATGTTCCTCGCTCGATATTTTAGCGCTTGAGTTTGGAGAAGTTAATGGCCGAACGCGAAGAGTATCAGGAGATCAACCTTAAGCAATATCTCGCGGTAGTCCGGCAGAAGCTGTGGATAATTATCCTTGCCGTTCTTGTCGTGGTGGTCCCCACGGGGATAATCCTGCTGAGGGCAAAGCCTGTTTATGAGGCGAGCGTGACGGTCTTGATTGAGCAGGGCGGTGGGCCGATCGGGGCGACCGAGACACGGGCTGTGGGGATCCAGCCTGAGATAGAGAAGATTCTTCTGTTCAGCAGGCCCGTTATGGAATCGGTTCTCAAGAGGCTTGATCCTTACTATGAGAACCTGTCACAGAGCGAGAAGTTGGCTCGAATCACTCAATTCAAGAATAAGGTTAAAGTCGAGTTCAGCAAGGTTAAAGGTTCTAAATCAGGTGAGTCAGCGTTGGCAACAATTACTGTGGATGGGCCAGAGCCGGCCAAAGTTGCCGAGGCTGCCAGTCTGGTCGCCCAGACCTACATTGACCAGACGCACAAGCGTGAGGTTGCTGAGACGAAGGGCTGGCTGGACTGGTTTGCCAAGCAGCTTGCCCAAATGCGTGATGACGTGAACAAGGCGGAGAAGAAGTTCCAGGATTTCAAACTTGAGAAGGGCATTATTGGGCTGGACGAGCGAAAGAACGAGCTGGCGTCCAAGATACAGACCACGTCAAATGCGCAGCTGCAGGCTCGTCTGGACAGGATGAATGCGGAGCTCGAGCTCTCCTCGCTGGAAGATGCGATGAAGTTGGGGCCGGTGGCTGCGACGGCTGCTTTCGGGACTTATGGTTCATCTGGCATAGCGAATCTCAGGTCAGAGCTTGATAAAACGAAAATGGAGCTTAATGAGAAACTGAGGGTATATGGGCGGAAACATCCTGTTATATTGGACTTGAAGGAGAAGATAAGATCGCTCAAGACGCAGTTGAAGAACCAGGAGATGGAGATCATCAAGACTCTGCGGAATAAGATTGAGAATCTGAAGAAGACTGAAAAGTCGCTTGCTGAGGCACTTGCGAACTACAAGGAGGAAGTTCGTAAACTCAATACCTTGGGGCTTCAATACTCGATCCTCGAGCGTGAAGTAACCAGTTCAAAAGACCTTTACGACCTGTTGGCTGAGCGGCAGAAGAAGATCGCCCTGGAGAGCGCTGTTAACCGGCGTAAAATAAGCATTGTGGAGCCAGCGATTGTCCCTCTGACGCCGGTCTCCCAGAAGCTGGGCCTCAAGTTGTTGGTTGCAGCGATAATTGGGCTTTTAGTGGGCACGGGGTTGGCGTTTCTGCTGGAGTATCTTGAAATGACTTACAAGACCCCGGAGGACATCGAGCGACACCTGGGGCTTTGGGTTGTTGGCGTGATTCCCAGGTTTGAGTCGGGGACGGAACGAGTTCTCAGTTTTGCGAATGTCAGATCACAGATAGCCCGTAGTAAGGGCGTGCGGAGATAGAGGCAATGAAAGAAGATAAGCCGCAGAAGTCATATATGGTCTGTGTAAACGAGATATCGTCGGATGCAGATGTGCAGGCGATCATCGAGAATCTATCCAAGTTCTGCAAAGGAGCCAGGCTAGATGAGGTCGAACATGCTGTCCAAAGTCCTCCGTTTTCGTTTCGGAGGATGAACTTCGACTCTGCCCAGGCAGCGAAGGAGGAGCTCGAGAAGCTCGGCTGCGCTGTCGATATCAGGGAGGGGACCGGCGTTTCTTCTGCCGAGGAGCAGTTGCTGTTTGCTCAGACGAGTCGCAAGCACAAGATACGTTTTGCCAAAGGAATTGACGAGCGCCAGCTCATTGACAGCCTCGATGTGTTCACCAGCGAGGATCCCGCTGTTGAGGCATACAGGGCTCTGAGGACTAATCTTCTTGTCCAGATGAAGCAAGATAACATAAATAGTTTTCTTGTAACTAGTCCCTCGCCAAAAGAGGGGAAGTCCACTACTGTCGCGAATCTGGGCATCGCGCTGGCCAACGCTGGGAAGAAGACGATACTCGTGGATATGGACCTCAGGCACTCTGTGCTTCACGAGTTCATGGGGATCGACAACTCCCTTGGCGTTACGAACATAGTCCTTGACAGCTTGGACCCGGATTTGGCCATCAGCCATACCGTCTTTGAGAGGTTGCATTTTCTACCCAGCGGGCCCACTCCGCCCAATCCTGCCGAGATACTGTCCTCTTCCTCGGTGCGAGAGCTGTTGGCGATGTTGTCGAATGACTTTGACGTCGTCCTGGTGGACTCGCCGCCCATAATTGGGCTGACGGACGCGGTTGTGCTGGGCACGATTGTAGGAGGCGTTTTCCTTGTCATTAGGGCGGGGAGGACTTCGAGGCAGCAGATGTCGCTAGCGGTGCAGATGCTTCAGAACGTAGGGTGTCATATTTTGGGGGCAGTTCTCAACGAGGTCGATATTCACAAACCATATTACAAGGTCTATGCGTATTCACGTTCAAGTCGTGCGTGAGCGGTGCGAATCTTTCTTTAGGTGTTTCGTTTGGCCGTAATGATGGAGAGTTCAAATGCGGCAGAAGGCATTTAACGTTCTTGTAGTTGACGACGAGCAGCCGGTATGCGACGTGATTGTTGATGCGTTGCCGAAAGCCAAGTACCACGTTGACGTGGCGCGCAACGGTCAAGAGGGCCTGGAGATGGTCCAGCGCAAGAAATACGACGTGGTTTTCATGGACCTGTATATGCCCGTCCTGGACGGGTGTGAGGCGATCAAGAAGATCAAATCAGCGTCTCCTGAGGTGATCATAGTCATCATGACGGGTGTTCGGAATCGTGAGATGGTCGAAAAGGCGTTGAACTTCGGGGCGAACTCCGTGATGGTCAAGCCTTTCCGCATATCAGAGGTGCAGAACATCTTGAAGATGTTACCGCCCCGGCAGGGATAAGAGCGATTTCCGTGGCACTACCATCGAAAGAAAGATTTTGAGGCACCGAATATGGCCGGGGTTGAAGGGGTGGCTGAATGCGTGATCTGACCTCCAGGGAG